>JAADIL010000095.1 GCA_013151355.1 Gammaproteobacteria bacterium | reverse complement strand
TTGTATCTGGTTTGTTCCAGGGCTTGCAGTATGGCGGTTTTTTCGATTTCGCCGAGGTGTGCTTCGAGGTGGATTTTGCCAGAGTCCAGCGGGCCGGGCATGGGTGGGATGAAGGTATTGTCGGTGGTTTTGGGCAAGTGCAGGTCGCGTTGGCGAATGGTGTTGTCTTCGCACAGGGTCATGGCACGTTCGAGGATGTTTTCCAGTTCGCGCACGTTGCCGGGGAAGGGGTAACGATTGAGGGCACTCGCTGCATCGGGGGCGAGGCCGGGTTTTTCCAGGCCCATTTGTCGGGCGAGTTTGCCCAGGGTGTGTTTGGTGAGCTGGGGGATGTCGCTGCTGCGTTCACGCAGAGAGGGTATGGGTAGCTGAATGACGTTGATGCGGTAAAACAGATCCTGTCGGAAACGACCGTTTTCCACCAGTTTGCCCAGGTTTTTGTGGGTGGCGCTGAGAATGCGTACATCAATGCTGGTTTCGCGGGCATCGCCCACGAGGCGGATGGCTTTTTCCTGAATGGCACGCAGCAGCTTGACTTGCATGTGCAGCGGCAGGTCAGCTACCTCATCGAGGAACAGGGTGCCACCGTCAGCGGCCTGGAACAGACCTTTTTTGTCGGCTACGGCACCGGTGAAGCTGCCTTTTTTGTGGCCGAAAAACTCGCTTTCCATGAGTTCGTCAGGAATTGCGCCGCAGTTGACGGGTACGAAAGGGCCGTTGGCGCGTGGTCCTTTATTGTGGATGAGTTTGGCCACCAGTTCTTTGCCGGTGCCGGATTCGCCGCTGATGTAAATGGGGGCCTGGCTACGCGCGACCTTGGCGATGGTGGCGCGAGTATGCTGCATAAGCTTGGAATCGCCGAGCAATTCGTCGCGCGAGCGGCGATCCAGTCGTGGGCTGTTTTCTGAAACACGCAGCGCGGTGTTGACCAGATTGCGCAGAATTTGCAGGTCCACGGGTTTGGAGACGAAATCAAAGGCGCCTGCCTTGAGTGCTTTGATGGCCCATTCCATGCTGCCGTGGGCGGTAATCATCGCTACCGGGGTTTTGGGATAGTGTTGCTGGATGTGTTCCACCAGTTCCACACCGTTGCCATCGGGCAATTTCATGTCGGTAAGGCAGAGATCGAAGCGATATTGCGCCAGTAATTCACGCGCCTGTGCCAGATCAGTGGCGGCACGGGTTTCGATATTCATGCGCCCCAGGGTCAGTTCCAGCAGTTCGCAGATGTCGGGCTCGTCGTCAACAATAAGGGCGTGGGAAGGTGGTGTCATGGGTTCTCGGTCGCGTTGTTGGTTTGTTTGCCGTGTTTGGGTTCTGACGTCGGGTTTGGTTTTTGTACGGGTTTCTGCTCGGCAAAGTCTACCCGAAAACAGGCTCCGCCGGTGGGAATGGCCACATAACTGAGCCGGGCTCGATTGCCTTCGCACAGTTCGCGGGCGATATACAGGCCCAGTCCGGACCCCTTGCTTTCGGTGGTGAAAAAAGGCTCAAAGATATTGCTTATCGTATCTGGCGGCACGCCCGGTCCGTGGTCGATGACATCGAGAAAGGGTTTGCGTGAGTCGTCTTCGATGCCACCGTGCAGTTCCAGTCTGGGTTGTCCGGGGTAATCCTGACTATGGCGGAGGCCATTTTGGCACAGATTCCATAGCACCTGGTGCAGCTGAGTGGCATCCATATGCACAATGGCGTCAGCGGGTGTGATGTGCAGACTGATGTCAGCCGGGTCGCAACCCTGGCTTTGCACAAATTCCTGGAGAAAGTTTTCCAGCCAGTTTTTTAGCGGCAAATTTTCAGGCATGGAGCGGTCGCGTCGACTCAGCTGCAACACGTTTTCGATAATGTCATTCACGCGCGCGGTGTTGGTGTGAATGATCTCCAGTAGACGACTGTCGGCGGCATTGCCGGTGCTTCCCTCGGCCAGCAGTTGTTCGGCGTGGCTGATAGCACCCAGTGGATTGCGAATTTCGTGAGCGATGCTGGCGGTGAGCCGACCCAGCGAGGCCAGCTTCAATTGTTGTGCTTGCTGCGCCATGCGCGCGGTGTCTTCAAGGAAAATCAGTGTACCTGCGCGTGCCTCGCTACCCAGGGGGGTCATGTTCGGCAGTAATTCCATATTGCCGCCACCGGGGCGGAACATGCGTGGTTCGGAAAGACCGCCGCGACGCCAGTCAATCAGTTGTTCGGACAGTTCCGGAGAGATGACTTTAAGGTTCTTGTTTGGGGCATTAGCCAGGGAGGGTAGCCCCAGCATGTACCAGGCGGATTCATTCATCAGCCGTATGTGCTGATCAGCATCCACTACCACAATGCCGGATTGCATGCGTTGTAGCACATGCTGGTTGAGTTGGGCCAGGTTGGCCAGGTCAACACCCCGTTGCGCTGCGAGAGCCTCACTTTCGCGTACCCGTGTGGACAGTACGTGGGCGAGAAAGGCGGTGGCAAACAGAGTGGCACCCAAAATACCGGCCTGGGTAAAGTTTGCGGTTAATCCGGAATCCTGCTGTGCAAAAACCTGTTCAGCGAGAACAGCAATGGCGGCAATGGCGGCAAATAAATTGGCCGCCCGACTGCTGAGTAACAGACTGTTGCCCGCAATAGCGACGACCAGCAACATGCCCAGACCGGTTTCGATGCCGCCGCTGGCACGCATAATCAGCGTCAATGCGAGGATGTCCAGTATCACCAGACTGTAGGTGAGCAAGCGAAAATTTAACCAGCGAAAGTGAATAACAAAATTGGTGGTCAGTGCGATACCCAGGTAAATAAAGCTGATTGCCTGAAAAAGGCTGGCATTGTGACTGCCCAGTATTGGCAGGTTGCCCTTGAAAAAAATGGCGCTGACAAACAATGCCGCCAGGGTAATGCGGTAGAGATTCAGAAAATGCAGCGGTCGCCACGCTCGTTCGCTGGTGAGGTTGGGCAGAGTGCTGGTTTCAGCGTTGGAAAAAGTGGTTGAGGGCACGTTTTGGGTTTCTGCTGTGTTTTTCGTATTTTTTAGTGTGTTCTTAAATAGCAGAGGGTGCCGCGAATGTCATTCGTGAGCTATGGTATTGATAAAAATAGCGGCACCTCTGTGAATAGTTTCAGTTTTTTAACGGCTGTGCCGACAGGTGTTGCGGGATCCTGATACGTATGCCTGTCGGTACAGTATACGGAGTCGTTGCATTATAAAAGGTGAAAAAAGTTTGTGAGTGAAAAGACCCTGAAAATTCTTGCGGTGGATGATACGGAAATGAACCTCAATTTGCTGGCGCGTTTTTTCAGCAGAAAAGGCCATGAGATGATCACCGCTACCAATGGACAGGAAGCCATTGAGCGTTTTGAAAGCGAACAACCGGATTTGATTCTGATGGACGTGATGATGCCGGTGATGGACGGTTACGAGGCCACCCGTGAAATCCGCCAACGTAGTGGCGAAAAATGGATTCCCATTATTTTTATGAGCGCCAAGGCTGCGGTTGAAGATCAGGTGGCCGGTCTGGATGCAGGTGGTGATGATTACCTCACCAAACCCGTCAACATGCGTATTTTTGAGGCCAAAATCAAAGCTATGCAGCGTATCGCTGACATGAGTGATTCGCTGAGCTCGCAGGCCGCCGAGCTGGAAAAATACCGTGCCGCCGCAGAAGAGGAAAAATACCTTGGTAATGCGCTCATGGAACGCATGACCCGCGCGGGTAAAATGTCGGATGAGTTACTGGACAGCTGGTTGTTACCCGCAGAACACATGAGCGGCGATCTGGTGGCCGCGTGTCGCGGCGGTGATGATCGTTTTTACGTGATGGTGGCCGATGCCACTGGCCATGGATTACTGGCCGCGATGATGCAAATACCCGTGTCGCAAACTTTTTATCATATGACCTGCCGGGATTATTCACTGAGTCGTATCGTCAGATCCATGAACAGCCAACTGCGGGTGCTGGTGCCGCGTGACCGCTTTGTTGCCGCTACGCTGATTATGGTGGATGTGCGTAATCAGTTGATTGAAGTCTGGAATGGTGGTGGTCCCGAGGCTCTGTTTGTCGATGAACAGCGTAATATTGTGCATCGCTTTGAATCCAATGCCGCCCCTCTGGGTATTGTCTCGGATGAGGAATTTGAGTCGCATACACAAGTTTACCAGTGGCAGGTTGCCGGAGA
>JAADIL010000214.1 GCA_013151355.1 Gammaproteobacteria bacterium | reverse complement strand
CGGCAAAATACGCATCCAGTGCTTTGTGTATCGTGGTTGGCAGGAGACCGGATTGCAGCTCAAACGCTCTTTTTTCTTTTTTGGCATGAAGCTGCAAGAGCCGATGCATACGGTCTTCATGATCACTCCAGTCAAGGGCACGCATGCGTTCCTGTTTATCGGTGATGACCAGCATCGTACCGATTGGCGTTTCCAGTTGATCACGGAACAGAATTTCAGGTGGCAAGTGTTGTGGCACAGGTGGTTTTCTCTTTGTGAGGTATAGCAGATGTGTTGCCTTCAGAGGCCCAAAGATGCAACGCGGCGTAAGCTCGCCAGGGTCGCCAGATTTCAGCCTGCTGAAGAAGTGTTGCGGGTGTCGGACGTCGCCCGTTTTTAGTGGCCATTGCGCGCATCAAACCAATGTCGGCCGCAGGAAACGCATCCGGTTCGCAAAGCGCGCGCATGAGAATGTACTGGCTTGTCCAGTCACCGATACCGGGTAATGTCTTCAGGCGTTCGAGTGTGACATCCGGTGGCTGACTGGCGCTGAACATATTCGGACTTTCCAGAACGGCCTCGCTCAATGCCGACAACGCCCGGGCGCGAGTACCGGGCATGCCGAGTGAACGTAAATCAGCTACAGCAAGGCGCTTCGGTGATGGAAAGACATGGCTCAGTCCTTCTGTTTTTAACGACGCATCCAGTGGCTCTCCGTATCGGGATACCAGTTTTCCTGCAAGTGTTGTGGCGGCACCGACACTGATTTGTTGCCCGAGAATCGCACGAATGCCAAGTTCAAAACCATCCCAGGCACCGGGTACGCGCAAGCCGGGTCGTGCTGCAATCAGTGATGCGAGCCGGGGGTCAGTGGCAAGATGAGTATCAATGGCGACGGGGTCGGCAGTGAGATCAAACACCCGGCGAAGTCGACTGATGATGAAGGCGAGACTTGATACGCGCGGGAAACGGATTGTTGCGCGCAAACATCTTTTATGTTCATCGAAGGCAACACGGACTGTGCCCTGGTAGCCCTCCAGAGCAATTGAACGGTGATACCGGTTTTGCCGGTCTACCCATTCAACGCCGGGAATAGCACGGGTTTTCAGAAATGAAATCATGCTCGGCCAGTTGTAAGGTGCGACATAGGACATTGGCAGCACGATGTCTGAAATGGTAGAGACATCACTGTGAGCGTCCCGGCGTGTGCGACGTAATGCGCCGGGTGGTCGTTTGTACAGTGTTTGAAAAACGGCATTGAAACGACGAATGCTGCCGAAACCGGCGGCATGCGCAATTTCAGTCATGGGCATTCGTGTCTCCATGATCAGCTGTTTGGCAAAAAGAATACGCCGGGTCTGGGCAATCGCAATGGGTGACGCACCGAGATGTTGCTGGAAGAGTCGTCTGAGATGGCGCTCACCGACACCAAGCTGCCCGGCGAGATGATCAACTGTCTCGCCATCCATTGCGCCTTCGCCAATCAGTGCGAGTGCCCGTTTGACGGTGTTTGATGTACCGTTCCATACCGCCAGGTCCGGTGAATTTTCCGGCCGACAACGCAGGCAAGGCCGAAACCCGGCCTCTTGTGCTGCGGCAGCTGTCGGATAGAACGAGACGTTTTCGCGCCTGGGTGTGCGCGCTGGACAGATTGGCCGACAGTAAATGCCGGTGGTACGAACGCCGATATACAGACGACCGTCAAAGCGGGCATCTCGCGCTACAATCGCGCGGTAACAGGCATCGTGATCAAGATTCATTCGGCAAGCCTAACAAATGCCCCCCTGCTGTTCTCGCCGTTTTCGGACGCAACCATTTTTGGCTACCCGTTTCTCGTGGTTATGGGTTTGGGTGATGCGCTTCCAAAGTACGCCCAGCTTGTACTGATTGAGATTAGCGCCGCAAATGGCGATTAATGGGCCTGATAACGGTTCAGGTCAAACAGTCCTGATTGCACGGGTTTGTTGTGCAGGAACTCATCCTGAAACCAGTCGGCCTGTTCCCAGAAGGCAGGATCGGTGCGGCTTACGCCATAACGTTCGACAAATGCTGCGTAATCTTCATGACTGCGAATATTGGCGCAGCGCTGGCTGAATTCATCAATTTCTGACAGTGCCACGGAGAGGAAGAAATTGGGATAAGAGCCTTCCAGCCAGTTCACTACGGTCATCGTATCCTGTTTGATATCGGTACGGTCCCGCTCATGTTCATCGGCCAGAAAAGAGGTGACATTTTTATAGGCCTTGTTGCGAATCAGGGTGTAGATGAGGTCTTGCTCCGGTGTATCAGTTCTGACCCGCACAAAGGCCACATCGGGAAAGGTGTGCAGGTTTTCACCCTGCAAGCGGGCAATGGCGTTCATTGCTTTATCGACACGGGCTTCTGTAGTGGCAGGCAGTGCGTTTTTGCAGTTGTCAGCCCGGTTACAGCGATTCAGGTTTCGTGCCTGTTGTGCTGTACCTGCGAGGCGAATTTTAAGGTATTTATACAGTTCTTTTTGTGGGTCATCGGTGCGGTAGCCATTGACTGCTTCTGTGTTCAGCCATTCCTGTGGTGCGGAAAACAGTTTCTCGACACTTTCTCGCTGGCCCACATACCAGGCGTCGCGTATGGCCTTGCGCTGGCTCACGGGCAGAAAGGCCAGAAAATAATCTTCACCCTCCATACGCAGAAAATCCATGTAGATTCGGGTGCTCATGCGATGTCCCAGGTTGCCGTACACATTGAAACCGGCTACCAGTAAATAGTGGATGCGTTCAAATAACGGGTAGTCGATGATCCAGGCGGTTTCCGGATTTTCACCCACCAGTCCATAGGCGACCGAGCCGCTGTCAAAATGTCGGAAAACGGTGAGCGCGGCATTGGGGTTTTTGTCATCACCATCCCAGATGTAGTTCAGGGCATGGCCGATATTGTGCGTGCCGATAGTTTTGAACCAGGCCTGCTTGCGTTCCATGTAGCGTCGCTGTCCCTGCCAGTAGTCGGTCCAGATACGCAACAGGTCCAGGTTGCTGCCGCCATCGGCGGGGAGTTGCAAATCATTGCTCATTTCGTCAATAAAGCGTGCTTTGTTGGTAATTACCGGCTGTTCAGGATCAAAGAACATTACCCAAAACTGATCTTCTATAACATTCAGGGCAATCTGCCCGCGACAGACCGGTCCTTTGATAAAGCCTTCGATAAAAAACCGTGCTTCATCCAGTAAAAAACGATAACGCGATGTTGTGGGAAGGGCGGCAAAGACTTTGAAAGGATTGGAGGCCAGTTCGGGCTGGTAAGAGGGTAGTGTATCCACGGTGTAAACCGGTTTCAGAAACAGCTCCCGATACCGTTCCATGCGATTTGCAGAAAATTCGTAGACGATATGGTTTTTTGCCACGATGCCGGGGTGATAGCGTAACAGGCGATAATAAAAGGGTGCGCTACCCGGGTCATCAAAGGGAAGTGTGGTGGGAATTTCATCGATGGCCTGTCCGGGCGGGGTACGTGAACGTACCAGTCGATAAAATTCCCGCTGTGGTGAATCGGCAAAGTGAATGTGTGCATGGAACAGATGCTCGTAGAGATAACGGTTGACCAGCCGTTGCTTGTTGGTGGTGCCGTTCAGAAACAGTTCCCAGTGTTTGATTTGTGGTTGCACGGTGGCGGAGGGAGCGGGCGGTGCCGGTGTTGGTGCACCCTGGGCCAGCCAGGAAACCAGTGTCCGGTATTCCTGTTCTTGCAGATTGGGCATGGCATAGGGCATGCCCCACAAGGGATGCTTGCCCGCAAACTTGTCAATGGAATCCAGTGTCGGGCAGGTTTGCTCGCGATCCAGCCCCAGAGTGAAACTGTCGGCGAACGTCTCCGCACCAGGTTGCGGGTGTTGCTGCTTCAGGCGCAACAAATGATAAAGCACCGAATTTTTCAGATTGGCTTCTGGATCATTTTGAGCGCTTTCGTTGATCACCGGATGGAAATCACGGGAACGCCATTGGGCGGTATTTTTGGCGTCAATAAACAGTCGGGTTGGCTGCATGGGCGTTACCCGTGACGGATCATAAATACTCTCGGTGCTTGCACCACGCTGCAAGCCTTCAGGGGACGAGAGTTTCAACTGGCAGGGTGCGTCGTAACCATGACACACAACGCAACGTCGCTCCAGTATCGGTTTCACCTGGTCTTCCCAGGTCACGGGTTCACTTCGTGCAGCAATCGCCAGATCAGACTCGATGGATGCCGGTATGTCTTTCATTACAAATTGCGAGATCAGAATTTCGTTGGCCAGAAAGCCGAGCAGCAGCACAGCAGAAAGTATCAACAGGCGTTTGCGGGTGATTATTTTGTGATGTTTATACATAGGCCGTTAATCTTAACAGAGTGGGCTGTGAGTGCAGCCAAAAGTATTCGGGAAATTCCCTTTGTAAAATCAGTTCAACATACCCTTTATCGCATTGGTCAATAGTACGACATAATCATTTTTTGATAACAGCAGGGGGTTACCGCTGGCAGAAGGGTCATGTGTGGCCATTTCTGCGATGGCCGGTATACGGCTGGCATCAATACCGATGAATTTCAAATCATGCGGAATGTTGAGTTGTTTTCTCAGTTTAACAATGAACGCCAGTATGGTATCAACGCCTGTGGATTCCGGCTCGATTTCCAGTTCCAGAACGCGCGCGAGATATTGCATTTTATTTTCTATGGCAACACGATTGTGCGCAACAACATAAGGCATCAAAACGGCATTCAACAAACCGTGATGCACATCGTATAAGGCTCCCAGAGGATGAGCCAGTGCATGCATGGCTCCCAGGCCTTTTTGAAACGCGGTGGCCCCCATGCCCGATGCAACAAGCATGTGGCTTCTTGCGGTTATGTTTTCAGGTTCATTGTAAGCTACTGTTAACCACTGGCTGATCAAACGCATACCTTCCAGTGCGATGCCATCGGCCATGGGGTGATACCCTGGTGAACACCAGGCTTCAAGATTGTGTGACAGTGCATCCATTCCGGTGGCGGCGGTGATATTCGGCGGCAGACCCACAGTGAGTTGCGGGTCGGCGATGACGATGCCGGGTAACATTTTTGGATGAAATATAATAATTTTTCGTTGACGGGTTTCATCGATAATCACTGCGGCACGACCGACCTCGGAGCC
>JAADIL010000162.1 GCA_013151355.1 Gammaproteobacteria bacterium | reverse complement strand
TTGACGTGCGGTTTATTGCGTTCAAATTTTTCCTTGGACACGGTAACTACCCCTTATTCAACTGTTCAAATCAAATTTTTAAAAATCTTGTCTGGTGATGGCTTCGGCAACACTGTTGGGTGCCTCGGCATATTTCTCAAACTCCATGGAATACGTCGCACGACCCTGGGTCGCTGAACGTAAATCCGTGGCATAACCAAACATCTTTGCCAACGGAACTTCTGCACTGATTATCTTGCCTGCAGGCCCGTCATCCATTCCCTGCACGATACCGCGACGCCGATTCAAATCGCCCATCACGTCACCCATATAATTTTCCGGCGTGACCACTTCAACCTTCATCACCGGTTCCAGCAACACAGGATCCGCTAATATAGCGCCATTTCTAAACCCCATAGAGCCAGCGATTTTGAAGGCCATTTCGCTGGAATCAACATCATGGTAAGAGCCGTCATACAATGTAACCTTGACATCTACCATGGGAAAACCGGCAATCACCCCGTTTTCCATTTGCTCTTCAATACCTTTGTCCACTGCGCCAATGTACTCACGCGGGACAGTACCACCGACAATGTCATTAACAAACTCGTAACCGCTGCCCTGTGGTTGCGGTTCCAGTCTGAGCCACACATGGCCATATTGACCACGACCACCCGATTGTCGTACAAACTTGCCCTCGGCTTCGACGCTCTTGCGAATCGTCTCACGGTAAGCCACCTGTGGCGCACCCACATTGGCCTCAACCGCAAATTCCCGCTTCATGCGGTCAACAATAATTTCCAGATGCAATTCACCCATGCCGGAAATAATCGTTTGCCCGGATTCTCCATCCGTATGCACTCGAAATGAGGGATCTTCCTGCGCGAGCTTGCTCAGCGCGATACCCATTTTTTCCTGGTCGGCGGTGGTTCGCGGCTCAATGGCCACCGAGATCACCGGCTCGGGAAATTCCATGCGCTCCAGCGTAATAACTTTGCCCGGATCACATAGTGTGTCACCAGTGGTGACATCCTTCAATCCAACAGCAGCGGCGATGTCACCAGCGCGAACTTCTTTAATCTCGTCGCGATGATTGGCGTGCATTTGCACAATGCGCCCAAATCGCTCTTTTTTACCTTTCACGGGGTTAAATACAAAATCACCCGTTTTGACCACGCCGGAATACACCCGGAAAAAAGTCAGTGTACCCACAAAAGCATCAGTGGCTATTTTGAAGGCCAGCGCTGCAAATGGCTCATCATCGGAGGCATGTCGCTCGCCTTCACTTTCACTCTTGTCACCCAGATGACCGCAAATTGCCGGTACATCCGTGGGCGCAGGCATGTAATCAACGACCGCATCCAGCAGCGCCTGCACACCCTTATTTTTGAAAGCAGAGCCACAAAAACACGGTACCACTTCATTGGCCAGGGTACGCAGCCGAATACCCAGCCGGATTTCTTCCGGGGAAAGATCTCCTTCTTCGAGATACTTTTCCATCAAGTCGTCATTGGCTTCGGCAGCAGCCTCCACCATTTCTTCGCGAAGCTTTTCTGCCTGTGGCTGCAACTCTATCGGGATATCGCGAGACTCGTAAGTCACACCACGATCTTCTTCATTCCAGTAGATGGCTTTCATACTCAGCAAATCTACCAGACCTTCAAATTCTTCCTCACTGCCAATATTTAATTGCATTGGCACGGGGTTGGCACCCAAACGATCTTTCAACTGACCCACCACGCGCAAAAAGTCGGCGCCCTGGCGATCCATCTTGTTCACAAATGCCAACCGTGGCACATGATATTTGCTCGCCTGTCGCCATACTGTTTCCGACTGTGGCTCCACACCACCCACGGCACAAAACACGGCACAGGCACCATCCAGTACGCGCAATGAGCGCTCAACCTCAATGGTGAAATCAACGTGTCCCGGCGTATCAATAATGTTAATACGATGCTGCGGAAACTGCTGATCCATACCGGACCAAAAACAGGTAGTGGCTGCGGAGGTAATGGTAATCCCGCGCTCTTGTTCCTGCTCCATCCAGTCCATGGTAGCCGCGCCATCATGAACTTCACCGATCTTGTGCGACACGCCGGTATAAAACAACACACGTTCGGTGGTCGTTGTTTTACCTGCATCAATATGGGCCATTATGCCGATATTGCGATAGCGTTCGATTGGCGTCTGACGTGCCACAACCTTTATTCCTGTTCAGGACTGCCCTGCTTCAACCTGAATTGAAAACAGACATCTCGTTATCGTGTCGTTAATCTATCGACGCATTCGTCGACTCATAACCATCAATGTTAAAGAACAACCCTCACGGAAATGTCCGCGCAGGGATAAAACCTGTTACTGACTAAAAGCCGATCTACCAACGGTAGTGCGAGAACGCCTTGTTGGCTTCTGCCATACGATGCACATCTTCGCGCTTTTTCACGGCTGAACCGCGACTTTCCATGGCATCCATGATCTCACCAGCAAGGCGACGATCCATGGATTTTTCACTGCGTTTGCGCGCGGCTTCTACCAACCAGCGCATCGCCAATGCCATACGGCGATCAGCACGTACTTCAACAGGCACCTGATATGTCGCACCACCCACACGCCGAGACTTGACCTCAACCATAGGGCGCACATTTTCCAGCGCTTTATTCAAAACTTCGACAGCTTCGCCTTTTGATTTTTCCACCACCTGATCCAACGCACCATACACAACACGCTCGGCCACGGCTTTTTTGCCATCCATCATCAAAATATTGATGAATTTGGCTAACATCAGATCCTTGTATTTTGGGTCTGGCAAAATAGTACGTTTAGGTATTGCTCTTCTTCTGGCCATTTGTTTACTCGATCCCGTTCATCAAATGTGAATTGTTATTTCGCTCGTCTTGCAGTTAGACGAGCAGTCAGGACTTGGGACGCTTCGCACCATACTTGGAACGACCTTGACGGCGATCCGCCACACCCGATGTATCCAGACTGCCACGTACGGTGTGATAACGCACACCCGGTAAATCCTTGACACGACCACCACGCAACAGAATCACTGAGTGCTCTTGCAGGTTGTGACCTTCACCGCCGATGTAGGTCGTCACTTCATGACCATTGGTCAAACGTACACGAGCCACTTTACGCAATGCCGAATTCGGCTTTTTCGGTGTAGTGGTATAAACGCGGGTACACACACCACGCTTCTGTGGGCAGGCTTCCAGCGCCGGCACATTACTTTTTGCAATCTGGCGCTTGCGGCCTTTACGAACTAACTGGTTTACCGTTGGCATTTAAGCAGCTCCAACCCCATCCACAGGGGCTCAATATAAATAATTATCTTGTTCCCGAAAACTCTTTTTCTAAAACTGCAAGAGCCCAAAACAAAAGCCCGGATAAAACAACAGGCGGGAAAGATCCCGCCTGTTTCCAGGGAGCGCGAATTTTAGGCGCATGACCCCGGGCTGTCAAGCCCGAGCCTTGTCCAACAGCCGCTCCCGCTAAAATTTTTCAGTCTTTAAAAGGAAATCAAGAGTCTACAGGGCAGAATACCGTACAGATCATAGCCCGTCTCCATTTGCCAGCCTGGTTTCCCTCGAAAAACCTCACCTCAAACAACTCGGCCACAGTCTGCGGGTTAAGAGGTGTTGCAGGGAATGATGGTTGGCTTGAGTTCATTGGCTATACCCAGGTACATCGCTTCCCGGTGCGGGATTAAAAAGCTTTGAAACAGATGGCGTATTTTCTGCCAGAAGCGCATCTTGCTTTTTGCTTTATCCAATGCGCAATTAAAAAGCCCACAGCAACGCTGCTGTATCTAATCGATCAGAAAAGCCAGCATCATTAAATGCACCATGACGGTGGACAGCTGGTGATAACCATGACCAAAATTATGTTCAAAGTGATAGCCGTGGTTTTTCAGGGTGTTAAAGGTTTCATTCTCGACTTTCCAGCGTGCTCTTGCGGCTCGCATCAGCCGGACAAGGTTGTCGGGGATAATCGGTATATCCGTCACCCGGGAAAAATGGGTTGTTTTGCCGGAGGGTTTGATTTCCCAATATTCCAGGAAGTTAACTTCTAATTCAAAATTAGCGTCATTGAGCGGAGCGTTGTTAAGGGACGCGCACGTAATAACATCCCGATTGCATCTCATCTTCAGCCCGTCTTCGCCTAAAGCGCCTACTGTTGGTGCCCGTTCTTCAATCACAAAAGCTCGAAACAGAACAACTATTCCAGCACTTTTGTTCAATCAAAACGAACAAATACAGGCTAAATATGAGCGCCAGATCGGGATGTTATTACGTGCGCGCCCCTTAGGCAGGTATCACTGGGAGCCTGTTTGATACCGTAAAGGCTTTTCAGGCTGGATCGAGTGAGCGTTTCATTCTGTAGCAGCGATAGGTATTTGAGGCCAAAAATAGCAAGCCCCAACAGTAAGATGATCAGAAAGCGGGATCGTACTGCCCGATTCAGGATCTGGTATTTGATCAAATAATTGCCGCATGCACTTAAGCAGCCCAGGAAGACCAGGCGTGTGACGAAAACCTTGTTGGGGTATTTTGTTTCACCTCAAACCCTGGATTTGGGGTGTGGTATATTGAAATTAACAGTTAAAGTTTACGAAAACTTTATTTATTAACCCTCTGAAAGCCTTGTATAGCACTGCTTTTTATTTGAGCGGGAATTGCTGCTTGTCCAATATGAAATGAATCCGAAGAAGGGTACATCAATCAGGCTTAACCTTTTCACGCCGCCTATACACGTCAAACAAGACAGCAAGCGCAATCATTCCAAACTCGACTGGCTTGACCCATCTGGCCTGCTCATAACTGGCAAGGCTTGGGTCACCCATGTTGAGCCCGGTGAAATACGACAGCAAAACAGCACAGGAGGCAACCCACGGCCAAATGTCACGATTAAGCGAAGCAAATGGGAGAATCCATAGCAGATACCAGGGATTGATCACTGGCGACAAAACAAGCAGACCGCCCAACAGTATGTCTCCACGAATGCCCGTTTGGCCGGATGCGCGGTAATGGCGCACATAAACAAGATACATCACGACGAATATTACACCGCACAGCAATCGCGCATTGGCCGCGGGTAAGATCTGGAATAGCACATGGTAAACAGCAGCGTTATATTCCCAGAGCTTTCCGAAAGTACTCAGTGTTGTAAAGTCAGTCGCCCCACTGACCAAAAACGGCAAATAAATCATCAACACCAGGATAACGAATAGAAACACATACGTTTTTCGCAATCGCAGCAAGATGAACGGTGCGATTATCCAGGCAAAGGGCTTAGCGCAGACGCTGAGCGCCAGCGATGCCACACTGAGCAGGGGACGGTTTTTGACGAAAAATATAGCCGCAATAAGCAACATCGCACCTGCGACATCGGGATGAGCAGTGAAAGCGATCTCCTTGATGACCAACGGATTCCACGCATATAGCATCAGGTTTCTGCGATCAGTCATTTGTGCAAGAAGTAAAATCAGCAACACATCCACAATGGAATAAACAAGCTGCAACCCCATCACCTGAGCCGGCCATATCCAGTGTGCGATCAAAAAACTGAATTGAAGCGTCGGCGCATAAATTGTTGGGAGGTCTGGGTAGTTGACACCATTCAGCGCATTTTGATATTCCTCCGGAATATTTTCATCGGCAAAGTAATGGCTCGGCGGATGTTGGTATGGATTATCGAATCCCGAAAGAACGAATCCATCCCATATATAGCGAAAATAATCGTCCTCGAATTGAGGGGCGACGCTGACTCCGATGACACGAAACAGCACGGCAAACGCCAGGATATAGGTGAGCGGCGGAATACTGGCGCCGCGTGTTGCCAAAAATATTGTTGTGGCATACACAACAAACGCGACACCAAAATAACCGATATAACGCTCTATTTTTATCGACGAACCTGCAATCTCTCGCGATAAATACCAGTAGAGCAATGCGCTCACCACTCCACCCAGAAACAACCATACGTTGTGGTGAATTGAAAACTTTGGCTTCACGCTCAGCTTAACCCCGGAAAGACTGTCCGAGAATGAAAGTCGTCTCGAGAGAGCGTCATTTTGAGTCCATTTATTGCTTGCGCGCCGCTACGGCTTGTCGCTTAGCTCGGCACTCTTGTCTCCAAAGTAAAAATATCATGCCCAATATGCCGCGCGCCGCACCCAGACTGCCACGAATTGTTCCGCTGATTTTCGATTTCCCGATGCGCCTTCTTGTATCAACGGCGCATTCCACAAGCGCCATGTTGGCCTGAATGGCTTTCACCTGCATTTCAACCGTCCAACCGAACGTTCGATCCTGCATGGCGAGACGCTTCAGCGCGTCAGTACGTATGGCCCGGTAGGGGCCCAAATCTGTTATGGGCACATCCCAAATCTGCTGAATGAGCGCACTGGCAAGCCAATTACCAAAACCGCCGTTAGCGCCCCTTTTTCCGTACAACCCAACTGCCGGGAGCCAATAGCCAAATCCGCACCATTCACAACTGCATCGATGAGTGACCGGCATTGATCAGCATAAAATGCGTTGTCACCATCAATGAAAACGACAATGTCGCTTGATGGAAGAACCGATAGCGCCGCGAGACAAGCGTTGCCGTAGCCCGGTCGCGACTCCTTAACAACAATCGCACCGGCCCGCGCCGCAACCTCGGCAGTATCGTCGGTGGAACCATTGTCGCAGACAATAATATTGTCGAAAACAGGTTCCTTAGTGTCAAAATGCAATCTTGCCAGCGCTTCAACCACCTGTGATATTGCTCGCGACTCATCCCGAGCCGGGATGATCGCGGATATTGTTTGTCGTAGATACATAGGATCACAATGCTAAAACGTCATACTGAGTGAAATACTCGCGATTTCGTTTAACCCGGTGTTACGCCCATCGACAACCT
>JAADIL010000169.1:1025-5226 GCA_013151355.1 Gammaproteobacteria bacterium | reverse complement strand
GGGTTCGCAAGCTTACCGCCACCCTGCGCTATACCGCGACTTGTTAACTTGATGGCATTGGCCAGTACACCGTCAAGGCTATTTTGACGGTGTACTGACGGTGTACTAATGGTGCGTGATTGTTTTTCCATCGATTGCCAACGTGAACATAAACGTTACGCCACCCTTGCGGTTGGGTTTGTGTGTGAGCTTGCCGCCGTGATCTTCCACAATTGTGCGGCTGATGGCCAGTCCCAGACCCATGCCATTTGTTTTGGTACTGAAAAAAGGAGTAAGAATTTTCTTCATGTCATCAAGGGGAATTCCAGGCCCGGTGTCGCTGACAGAAATACGTACATGTGTTGTGGCCGGCTTGTCCAGAACAATATTCAAGTGACGGTTGTGACGGGGACATTGTGGGCTATTCATGGCTTCGCTGGCATTGCGCAACAGGTTGAGAACTACCTGTTCAAGCTGAATGGCATCGGCAGTAATTAACGGCATATCGGCCAGTGTTTCAATATTCAGCGTGATGTTGTTTGCATGAAACTCGGTGCGCATCATGGTTGTTGCCAGTTGTACCACGTTGCTGAGTTCGATGGTTTCACGATGTGAGGCGCTTTTGCTGACAAAGTCGCGCAGATGGTGAATGATGTTGGCGGCCCGTTGTGCCTGATTGCATGCCTGCTCGAGGATAGCGGGAACTTGTGCCCGCTTTTTTTCATCACCTTCCAGCAAACGCAAACAGCTTCTGACATAACTGCTGATAGCGGTTAGCGGCTGATTGATTTCGTGCGCCAGCCCCGCGGCCATTTCTCCCATGGTGTTGAGGCGGGAAACATGGGCGAGCTTTTCCTGATGCCTTCGTGATTGTTCTTCGGCCGCGAGTTCATGTTCGTTGATTTCTTTTTGCAGTTCGGCATTGCAGTTGGCGAGGTCGGCAAGACACTGGTTTGTGCTCCCCAGCGGGGAAATACGGCCGTGGATGATGTTGGCTGTCTGCATTGTGCTTTTCATCCGCACCTTGATTTGCGTTTGTTGTGATGTCATTAGTGCAATCGTGCAGTGCGCACTATCACCATTTTTATTGTTGTCGCGTAACCGGGTCAGGTGCTGGATAAAATGGGCGTGGTCTTGCGGGGCAATAAATTTCCCGATGTGTTGGCCAATCAGCTGTGCGCGTTTCACTTGCAGTAAATTGGCCAGAGCCAGATTGGCTTCCACAATTCGCTCTTCGGCATCGTGAGTGAACAGCCCCAGTGGAGAAGCATCAAACAGTACTTCGAAACGCTGACGAAGACCGCTGGATAAACGCAGGGTCTGTCGCAACGTTGCGTTTTGTTTTTGCAACATTCGGAATTTTTCGCGCAGCACGAACGGCACATCCGAAGATTGCAGGGCTTTGTGTGATCTGTCAGCCTGAAAAATTCGACGTGAAAGCGGGTCGTGGGGTGTGAAGTCGGGTTTGATAGCGGGTGTCCTCCGTGGGTCGCTATTTTAAATAAATTTAACGCCGATTATATCTGGTTTTGTTGTCCGTGGAAAACCGAATGTCTAACTGTCCGATTGTCATACCGCATATGAACGGTGCGCTATACAGCGTGTCATTCCGTTGTTCAATGTAAGCGTTAAAAAAACCATAAACTGATGATATAAAAATAATTTACATACCCATACATTATTGCCTTGTGTTTGTTAATTTTCTCCGCTGCCGGGACACAGGACTTACAACTTTTTTCACAATAAAAATCCGTTGTTTGCTTTGTTCAGTTTCGTGGATGATCTGATAGCAGCTTTCCTTGTTTGGTATGCTCGCGGTAATTTGAATCAGACCAATCATGGATGCACAAAACCACTACATGGAAGTTAGACAAGACACTGCCACGTCGCTTGCGTGCAGGCAAGAGTAGTTTCACTTTCTGTGGATAGTTTTTGCAATCTGGCCATCAATATTCCTTGTCATTTTTTTTGCCTTCCGGGGTAGTGTAATCGAAGTTGATTACACAACTATGACGTGATGGAGAGAGAATAGTTCCGACTGGCGGAGGTGTAAATTTACGCTTCCAGAACTATCAGCCCTCCTGTTTGCTCTGGCAACTAATCTGTTGTAACGCAACAAGATAATGCTAAAAAATAATGTTTTATACCCGAAGGAAAAACAAGTATTCGGGTTTGCAGGGCTGTCGTTGATTTACCTGTGAAAAGTAGTTGGTTGATAACTGCGCTGGAATGACTTTTGTGGCGGCAAAACATCAAAAAAATTAAAGGCGCGGCGAGGAAAAATCCTACATGAAATTCAGGAAATAACTACGTTTGTTTATACCAGTAATGTTTGTGTTATACCGGTAACAGTCGGGAACGGCTGCATGCTGCGGAGTGCATGGCTGCATGGATAACGGAGTACCAGGGACAGGTGGGGACGAGCTCCCGAAATTTGTGCGTGCTGGTAGCGTTTTTCCTGTATAATTTGCGCCCTTTCAATCCAGTAGAGCTGCATTCCCGTGATCCAGAAACTCAGAAATATCGCTATTATCGCCCACGTTGACCACGGCAAGACCACCCTCGTCGACAAACTCCTGCAACAGTCCGGCACGTTAACCAGTCGTGGCGACGCGGAAGAGCGGGTAATGGACTCCAACGATATCGAAAAAGAGCGCGGTATCACCATTCTGGCCAAAAATACCGCCATCGAGTGGAACGATTACCATATTAACATCGTGGACACCCCTGGCCATGCCGATTTTGGTGGAGAGGTGGAACGAGTGATGTCCATGGTGGATTCAGTGCTGCTGCTGGTGGATGCCGCCGAAGGCCCCATGCCGCAAACCCGTTTTGTCACCGAAAAGGCGCTGGCCCAGGGACTCAGGCCCATCGTGGTGGTGAACAAGATTGACCGCAATGGCGCACGCCCGGACTGGGCGGTAGATCAAACCTTTGATCTGTTTGACCGTCTTGGTGCCACCGATGAGCAAATGGATTTCCCCATCATCTATTGCTCGGCCATCAATGGTTACGCCGGGCTGGAATCCGATATCAACGGTGGCGATATGACTCCCCTGTTCGAGACCGTCGTCAAACACGTTAAAGCGCCTGATGTCGATGTGGATGGTCCCTTCCAGATGCAGGTCAGCGCGCTGGATTACAATAGCTACACCGGTGTTATCGGCATTGGTCGTGTTACCCGTGGCAAGCTCAAGGCCAACTCCCCGGTGATTGTGGTGGATGTTGAGGGCAAGGAGCGTCGTGGCCGCATTCTGCAAATTTTCGGTTTTCTGGGGCTGGAACGCATCGAAAAAGCCGAAGTGCAGGCAGGTGACATCATTGCTTTTACCGGTCTCGATCCGCTGAATATCTCCGATACCCTGTGCGACCCCAATAATGTCGAGGCGATGACGCCGCTGTCTGTCGACGAGCCTACGGTAAGCATGACATTTGGCGTCAACAACTCCCCTTTTGCCGGGCAGGACGGTAAATTCCTGACCTCACGGCAAATCCGTGAACGTCTCCAGCGTGAGCTGCTGCACAACGTCGCCCTGCGCGTGGAAGAAACCGACGACCCTGATAAATTCAAGGTCTCCGGTCGTGGTGAATTACACCTGTCCATTCTCATCGAAAACATGCGTCGCGAAGGTTATGAACTGGGCGTGTCCCGCCCCGAAGTCATTATTCATACACTGGAAGATGGCTCCAAAGAAGAGCCTTACGAGCAGGTCACCGTGGACGTGGAGAGCGACCATCAGGGCAGTGTGATGGAAAAGCTGGGTGAACGCGGTGGCGAAATCAAGGATATGGTGCCCGACGGTCAGGGTCGGGTACGCGTAGATTACATCATGCCTGCACGCGGGTTGATCGGCTTCCGCACAGAATTTCTCACGGCCACCCAGGGCACCGGTCTGATCTACAGCGTGTTTGATCATTATGGCCCGATGAAACCTGGCAATTATGGCCAACGTCTTAACGGTGTGCTGATCTCCAACGGCAAGGGCAAGGCGCTGGGTTATTCCCTGTGGAACCTGCAAGAACGTGGCAAGTTGTTTATTGGTGCCAATACCGAGGTTTATGAAGGCAGTGTCATCGGTATCCACACGCGTGATAATGATCTGGTGGTTAACTGTCTCAAGGGCAAGCAGCTTACCAACGTGCGAGCCTCCGGCACTGACGAAAACATCCAGCTCACCCCGTTTATCAACCTGAGCCTGGAACAGGCGCTGGAATTCATTGA
>JAADIL010000169.1:0-920 GCA_013151355.1 Gammaproteobacteria bacterium | reverse complement strand
CAGGCGAGCGGGCGGCAGATTATCCACCCGCTCGTCTTCATTCCAGATACTTCTCCTGCCATTGCAGATACATTTTCCGCACATGCGCGGCATAGGCCAGCTTGTCATCGAAATCAGCCGGATCAATAGCGTCAAACACATAATAGTTGGCCCGGTGGTTTTGGGTACGAATAAAATGCCACATTTTATCCACTAATGTGTACGGATCCTGCCACTCGAAATCTTCCTGAGATTCGTAATGAATGAACACCGGCACAATAGACACACCGGTTTGCAGTGACACATCAAAAGCACCTGATTTGAAATCACGAGTGATGCGTCGCCCGGTGCAGCCTCCTTCAGGATACAGGGCAATATTCTTGCCGTGATCCAGCGTCGCGATCATTTTGTCGATTATTGCCCTGCGTGAGTCCGGATCCTCACGGTCCACATACAAATTACCCGACGCCTCGGTAATACGACCCACCAGCCACCAGTCTTTAACCTGCACTTTGGCCACAGAATGCACAGGAAACAGTGCGGGAATCCCTACATCTTCCAGCGCCGAAGGATGGTTGGCAATCAGAATATAGCGCTCGGGCAGGGCCGAGATATTTTTTTGGTGCAGACGCAGATCCACCCCCAGCGCACGCACAAAACTGCGGCACCAGAAACGAAACAACGTGAAATAAACACGGCTGTCGCGCAGTCCACGCAAGCGGCCCAGTCCGTTCATGAACAGGGTAAACACCGCCAGCTCCACGCTGTTGACGATAAAATAAATGAGTTTTCCCAATGCCTGGATCATGAATACTGTGCTCCCTGATGCCGTTGTGTTGTTTATTGCTGCTTCATGTATATGCTGAGCGGTTTTTTCGGAAAAATATTTAATCCGTATTTTTCCGGTCTACACTCATCCCGCCTGCGACAAATTCGGTAAA
>JAADIL010000242.1 GCA_013151355.1 Gammaproteobacteria bacterium | reverse complement strand
ATGCCAACCATGCCACTATGGCTGCCAACCCCAAAAAAAGCACACCGATAACAATCAATATTTTTCGGCTTAGCGGCTTCACTGAATAAGGCTCGTCACCTGTTTCAAACACATTTAAAATGGGAGAAAATAATTTTCTGAGCAGTTTTTTCATCACAGCCTTTCAAGTGTGCCGGGAGATGGATTGATCGAATATTTTAATGTGAATCAAGCGCTAAAAATATCCAGACGAATAAAATCACTGGTTTACATTCAGCGGGACAGGCTGTTCCCCGGCCACGAATCACAGAATCACAAAACCTGACGCAAAGAGATACCCTTTGCACACTCTGCTGCATACGCTGAAAACATGGCCATTCAGGAACGTGCACGTAATTCATATCTTACACCAGGATCAAAACACACCCAATTTATCGTATAATCCACCGTTCAGCGGGTGACCCGCCTGCAACACCCTGTTTTATGAGAAATAATCCCTATGGATACCGAAGAGGCTTTACGTACCCACAGTGAACAGTGAATGCAAATTGTGTGCTGCACAACTATTCCTGTATTTTTGCTCAATCAAAATGAGCAAATACAAACCACATCAGAACGCCATTTACATACGTTATTCAATCACAAGTTACTCGATTTCCATTCCCTGAATATACTCATGTTACGTTTCCAGTCTGTCACCCTGCGTCGCGGCACACGCGTATTATTGCAGGACGTTAATCTCACGATTCAAACAGGTGAACACTGGGGTATTGTTGGTCGCAATGGCAGCGGCAAATCCAGTCTGCTGGCGCTGGTACTCGGCACGCGGGATGCTGCCGGTTTGCATACCGACAAGGGTGAAATAAAACTGGCGGCCAGTCTGGCCATGGCCCACGTCGCACAGGAAACACCCGCTGTTGATCGCAGCGCCATCGATTATGTCATGGATGGTGACAGTGAATTGCGTGAACTGGAGCAACAGCTCGCCGCCTGTTCGGGTAACGAGACTGATGGAGGACAGCACGAAGCGCTGTGTGGCGAAAAACAGGCCACACTGTTTGGTGAGCTGGAAGCCATTGACGGTTACTCTGCACCAGCGCGTGCGGCACGGCTCATGGATGGCCTGGGTTTTAGTGAAGCCCGGCTGCAAATGCCGGTATCTGATTTTTCCGGCGGCTGGCGCATGCGCCTCAATCTGGCCCAGGCACTGATGTGTCGTTCTGATATTTTGCTGCTCGACGAACCCACCAACCACCTCGATCTCGATGCTGTACTGTGGTTACAGGGCTGGCTGCAAAATTATCCCGGTACGGTATTGCTGATCTCACATGACCGCGATTTTCTCGACAACTGTGTCGGTCACATTGCTTTGCTCAGTGAAGAAACCTTGCACGCCTACACTGGCAATTACAGCGCCTACGAAAAGCAACATGCCAGCCGCCTCGAACAACAACAGGCCGCCCACCAAAAACAACAACGCACTATTTCACACCTGCACAGTTACATCGACCGCTTTCGTGCCAAAGCCACCAAAGCCAAACAAGCCCAAAGCCGCCTGAAAGCACTGGCCAAACTGGAAGAAATCGCCCCCGCACACGTTGATTCGCCGTTTGAGTTTACTTTTTTGTCACCGGGACAAATTCCCAACCCCCTGCTGAAGCTCACCGATGCCCGGCTGGGTTACGACAATAAAACCCTGTTGAATGATATCAACATTAACCTGTTACCCGGTGATCGTATCGGCCTGCTGGGCCCCAATGGTGCAGGCAAATCAACGCTCATCAAGGCGTTGACCGGCGAATTACCACTACTTGCGGGTACACATGTACCGGCACAAAATCTGCGCATCGGTTATTTTGCACAGCACCAGCTCGAACAATTGCAGACAGATGACACACCCCTCGTACATTTACAGCGTCTGGACAAGCAGGCCTCCGAACAGCAACTACGTAACTACCTCGGTGGTTTTGGTTTTATTGGTGATCAGGTACTCGATCCGGTGGGCCCATTCTCTGGCGGCGAAAAGGCACGACTGGTACTGGCCTTGCTCATCTATCAACGCCCAAACCTGCTGCTGCTCGACGAACCCACCAACCATCTTGATCTGGAAATGCGTCATGCGCTGACCCTGGCGCTACAGGGTTTTGAAGGCGCGCTGCTCGTGGTTTCCCATGACCGTCATCTGCTGCGCACCGTGTGTGACCAGTTTGTACTGGTGGCCAACGATGGCGCTCAGACCTATGACGGCGATCTTGATGACTATGCGCAATGGCTGAACGAACATCGACGCGGCAATACCCAACAGAAAGACAGCACAACAAGCAAAACACCTGGCGTCGACAAACGCCAGCTTCGCCAGCAGGAAGCCGCTCGTCGCCAACAACTTAAACCCTGGCTTGACCAGGTACGCAAAAGTGAGAAACTGCTCGGCAAGTTTCAGCAGCAACTACAGGATATAGAACAAAAACTGGCAGGCAGCTCACTTTATGAAGCTGACAACAAAGACCTTTTGAAAGAACTGCTGGCACAACAAACAACACTGAAACAGCAACTGCAACAAACAGAAGATGACTGGCTGGAAGCCGCCGAAGCATTGGAGTTGGCGGAGAACACTGTCTGATCCGGATTATTTATAACGTGAATTAAGCGCTAAAAACACTCTTTTTAAAAATCACCGGGTATTTAATGTTAAAGAGCGTAACGTTTTCTGTTTTCTTTGCGATCTTTACAAGTTTCCTCATCGGCAGGGTGGGCATTGCCCACCATCATGGCTTAAACAGGGCACGATTGGTGGGCGATGCCCACCCTGCAAGTGGAATTACCCTGATTTTGCTGCCATACGCTGAAAACAGGGCGATTTAGCACTTGATTCACATTGTAGCATTGAACAAATACCGCAATCGCAGGGCGGGCATTACCCACCAATAGTGCCCGGTTCAAACCTCACTGTCGGGCAGTGCCTACCCTGCATCAAGAAGCCTGTGGACTTTTAAAACATGTAACCTTATCAAGTCAGGTGTTGGCAGAGAGCACCACCTGGCGTAGGGTGTACCGGCAACACACAGACAACCTGGGCCTGCAAGTGCTCGCACCTGTAGAACCCGGATTACAAAACATCTTCACAGGACAACCGAAACATCATGTCAGACGACAAACAGGAAACACCTTTTTTTGAAGTCGCCGATCAATTCATTGATCTTGCCAACAAACTGGCCCAAACAGAAGGCTCGGCCAATGTCGGCACTGCCCTGCGTTATGCCGCAGCGCGTTACAATACCTTTGAATCCTCACTCAGCACCAGCGAACTGGCGAAAGACGAGGCCAAAATAACCGATATGCTCTGTGATGATTTCCGCGAAATGCTCAGAGTCAACATGCAGGATTACATCCAGCGCCTGGCAAAAAAAGATTAATCAAACCAATGCCCGACAAAAAAACAAACACTGACGCACTGAATAAAATCGTCAGCGATGCCCGCCGTCATCAGGACGAGCGCGCAAAGACTTATCGCGAACAAGCGCTGAAACTTTATCCGTGGATCTGCGGCCGCTGCGAACGGGAATTCACCCGCGCCAACCTGCCCGAGCTGACCGTGCATCATCGGAATCATAATCATGACGACAATCCTGCGGATGGCAGCAACTGGGAACTGTTATGCCTTTATTGCCATGACAACGAGCATCAACGTCAACTGGAAGCACACGGACAAAGCAGCACGGCTTCAGCCGCCAGTAGCACATCAAGTGCCACCCACAACCCTTTTGCCGACCTGAAAGGTCTGCTGGATAAAAAATAGGCTGATCAATGGCCGTACGATTATTCCCTCTTCGAGGTGTGCCGGATGATGAAGCAGATGATATTCGCGCACTGTTAACCGATAACAGCATCGAATTTTATGAAACCTCGGCAGGTAACTGGGGTATTTCCATGCCTGCCATCTGGCTGCGGGATGATAGCCAGTTACAACACGCCAAAGCACTTATCGCAGACTATCAGGCCGAACGTGCCGCGCAACAGCGTGACATTTATGCACAACTGAAACGCGAAGGTAAACACCGTACTTTTTGGGTATTGTTTTGGGAAGAGCCGTTAAAGGTCATTGCCTACATTGGCATTGTGCTGGTGATTCTGTATTTTTCCACCAGGCCATTTTTATCACTGGGCCAGTAGATAACACGACTCAGTCGGAAAAGAAAATATCCCCAAAATATGCCGTAGCTGCCTGCCCGGTATTGTCACCGTCCACCATTACAGCAATGGCATCGATTTCTTTCACGTCTTCACCAAAGAATTTTTTCAGGTCTTCGCGCACATTACGGCGTTCAGTTACCCATTGCCCAAGCTGTTTTTCACCCGAACGCACTGCCAGCATTTTGGCGTTGCCCGTGAACGCATTGGGCCATTCACTGCCCACAGGCTGGTTGCTGGACCACACATAATTAATCGCTTTGGTATTCCAGAAAAATACGCCGCCGGATACCACGACATAAATGCGTGCGGGATAATCATCGCCGTTTTTACTGTGTTCGTCATTACCCTTGAGCAGGTTTTGCACCTGCCACGACCAGTTGAGATACGGTGTTTTGGTCAGGTCAATATTCACTTCCTTGAATAAGCCTGAAGCCTGTCCCTGGGTGCTGGCACGCAATACCTGCTGTTTATTTTTTATTTTCGGGCTGTTGATGCCTGCTGTTTGTGCATCAACAAAACGATACTGGCTGTTGCCCTCGAACGATTTTTCTTCCCAGTCGACCAGGTCACCCTCACTGAAATTAGCGAC
>JAADIL010000166.1 GCA_013151355.1 Gammaproteobacteria bacterium | reverse complement strand
GCTGATTTTTGTGCCGCATTTTTTCTGGCAACTTTATCAGCATCCAGCTTTTTAAGCTCGGTAATCATTTTTTTCAGTCGCTCTTCAGCCTTGGTCACTGCGGCTCGTGCTTCACGTGCATACTTGGCTGCCTTACTGGCCCGGCTTTCCGCTTTTTTAGCGCTTTCAGCAGCTTTGGCAATTTCATCGTAAGATTTCTTGATAACCTTCTTCAGTTTTTTTTGCTTTTGTTTCTCTTTACTCATGACAGTACTCCTTATTTTGAGTATAAAAAATTGTAACGAGCCAGCTTGTTTCGTGAGCTCTCATCATAACGATTCATGTTGGTTCTTCAGACATTTTTCCATTTTCATTTATTACGGAAATCAGTCGTTTCATCTTTTTCATGGATTTGTTTCGCTGACCCGGCAATAAGGGGGTCCAGCTTGCCAACCACATCATGATCTTTGTCCGGGTAATCCAGCCTGCTCAAAAAATGGCGCATACAGTTAATACGACCGCGTTTTTTATCGTCTGATTTTATCGATGTCCAGGGAGCATCTCTGGTGTCAGTGTGAAAAAACATCACATTTTTGGCTTCAGTATAATCGTGCCACTTGCTAAGGGAAGCCATATCTACCGGGCTCAGTTTCCATTGTTTGAGCGGGTCTTTTTGACGTGACTTAAAACGACGGAACTGTTCTTCACGACTGACAGAGAACCAGTACTTGTAAAAAATCAGACCTGCATTAACCAACATTCTTTCCAGTTCGGGAGCCTGGCGTAAAAACTCAAGATGTTCATGGTCGTCGCAAAAACCCATCACTTTTTCAACACCTGCGCGGTTATACCAGGAGCGGTCAAACAATACGATTTCACCTTTGGATGGAAGATGCTGGATATAACGCTGAAAGTACCATTGGTTTCGTTCCCTGGCATTGGGTTTTTCCAGAGCGACTACTTTGGCTCCTCGTGGATTGAGATGTTCCATGAAACGTTTAATAGTGCCACCCTTACCGGCAGCATCACGGCCTTCAAAAATGACCACTACGCGCTGCTTGGTATCCTGAATCCAGCTTTGAACCTTGAGTAGTTCAATTTGCAACAGGTGCTTTTCCAGCTCATAGGTAACCACATCCATTTTGGTTTTATAGGGGAAAGAACCATCGGCATTCCAGGCGATTTTGGGGCCTTCAGCATTCAGATCAAAAATGACCTTTTTACTCCCTCCGGCCTTTTCTGTATTTTTATTGGCGTTTATATCTAACTGTTTTGTCATTGGCTTGCACACCAGACTCTGAGGTCTTAAAAAGAGTGGATATTACTTGTACTATAGTCCTGTGCGCAGAGTATAGAAAGAATAAAAAACCCTTATATAACCCGTAGCGATTGAGATTTCGGCATTCATTGCACGCTCTCCTCAAAATCCACTATTGCTCGTTATATTTACCTTGCCATGAGTCGGGGTTGGCGACGTTCATCATGATTTTTGTTTTGGATTACACGACCGCCAAACAGGCTGCAAAATATTTTCACAGGCCTCGGGCACAACTTCATCACTGGAAACTTTAGGGACGTGCAGGCGAATGTATTGACAAACCCCGGTCAGGCATCACCCTTCGATCCAGCCAGCGAGAGACCGAGCTGGTACAGCGGTTTCTTTTTGCCACCCGTAATTTTCGCAGTCAGCGCACTGGCCTGACTCAACGGCAGTTCATCGAGGAGTATTTTGAGAATGCGTTGCGCTTCGCTGTCCGGTGCATCGTTTTCTGCGGCACTGACACCGGCGACCAACAGCACCATTTCCCCTTTTTGCTGATCCGGGTCATGGCTCGCCCATTCAAGCAGGGCGGCCACGGCATCACCCTTGAGGGTTTCAAAGGTTTTGGTGAGTTCTCGTGCCAGTACCACATGACGATTTGCACCAAATACGACGGCCATGTCCGCGAGTGTATCCAGCAGCCGATGCGGAGCTTCGTAAAAAATCAGCGTGCGCGTCTCGGCACCCATCGCTTCCAGGCGTTTTTTGCGCGCGGTGCCTTTCGACGGTAAAAAACCTTCAAAAACAAACCGGTCCGATGGCAATCCGGCAACTGACAGGGCGGCGATCATCGCGCTGGCACCCGGCACGGGCACGACCTTGATGCCCGCCTCACGAGCCAGCCGTACCAGATGAAAACCGGGGTCGCTGATCAACGGGGTACCCGCATCAGAAATCAGTGCCACGCTTTTGCCCTGCGTCAGACGTGCCACCACGTCCGGTGCCCGGTCGCGCTCGTTATGGTCATGCAAGGCCAGGGTTTTACTGGTGATGTGATATTGCTGCAACAGGCGCCCGCTGTGCCGGGTGTCTTCCGCAGCAATAAGATCCACCCCCGCCAGCACCGCCAGCGCACGCTGACTGATGTCTGCCAGATTACCGATGGGCGTCGCCACCACGTATAAAACACCCATTTCCACCCACTCGTTCATTGACACTGCCGCACCTCGTCCACATACTTTCCCGTTCATGCGGAATCTAACACAAAGTTTCAGGCGTCAGCACCAACTCACCCTGCCCGGCCTGCTGGCTCTGCTACTGGTGGCTTGTGCCGGTGTGCCACCTGGTGGACAGGAACAGCTGGATACCACGACCCCCAACACTGCGGCGCTGGAGCAAATGGCGACCGATGGTCGTTTTCTTGATGCCGCACTGGCCTATTCCAGGCTCGCTGCCG
This sequence comes from Gammaproteobacteria bacterium, assembly GCA_013151355.1. Classification (GTDB taxonomy): domain Bacteria; phylum Pseudomonadota; class Gammaproteobacteria; order SZUA-152; family SZUA-152; genus SZUA-152. The sequence goes on along the minus strand of JAADIL010000166.1, from coordinate 1,632 downwards.
ACGCCCCTTCACCACAACGTGAACGCTATACGCTACGCACTGCCGAGCTGTTGATGCTGGGCAATTACGTGCCGCAAGCACTCCAGATGCTCAATGAAATCGACGCAACCACACTCGCAACAGATATGCGGATTCGTCACGCCCTGCTTTCCGCCAACATTTCCCTGGCGCGGCAATTACCGGACACGGCGCTGGATTCTTTGAATCAGGCAGAAAACCTGTTAGCAACGGAAGACGACATCAGTCCGCAAGACGCGCAGCGTTTGCATCAACTGCGCGCCACCGCCTTTGCGCAACTGGGCAATCATCTGGAATCTGCCCGTGAGCGGGTGCTGCTGGAACCTCTGCTCGACGACCCGGATGCCGTGCTCGCCAATCAGGAAGCCATTCTCGCCACCCTGCAAAATCTCTCCCCCGCCGCCTTGCAGATCTTGCAAACCACCGGGCCACCGGATGTACTCAGCGGCTGGCTGGAACTGGTGCAACTCGGCAACAGAATGGCAGACAACCAGCAGAGTGGTGCCGATATGGTCACCTGGCGTGAACGTTATCCTGCTCACCCGGCGCTGGATGACATTATTGCCGCAGTGATGTTGGCACGCCCCCGGGTACTGCCCCTGCCGAAAAAAATTGCACTGATCCTGCCGCTGAATAATCGTTTCGCCAGGGCCGCCAGCGCAATACGCGACGGCTTTCTCGCCGCCTATTACGCGCAGTCCGACAACACACCTGCAAATTTGCCCGGACCGGAAAACACCGACAACCCGGCCAACAGCTTCAACATGTCTGCTTTTGATACACCTGCCAGCGTGGTGCCCGGCATCGCTATTTATGACGCTGGTGACGATCCGGCGTTTATTGATCTGATTTATGAGCAGGCCGTCGATGACGGCGCCGAATTTGTGGTGGGCCCGCTCAACAAGGATGCCGTCAATCAACTGGCTACACACGATGAATTACCCGTGCCAGTGCTGGCACTCAACTACAGTGAACAACATGGCGAAGGTGCGGCGAAGAATCTGCCTGACAATCTGTTCCAGCTCAGCCTGTCACCGGAACAGGAGGCTCAACAAATAGCCGAACGCGCCTGGCTGGATGGTTACAGTCGTGCGGCGATCATCACACCTTCGTCCGCCTGGGGAACGCGGGTGGCCAGGGCATTCAGCGAACGCTGGTTGCAGTTCGGCGGGCATGTGGTGGAAAAACAAACCTACAACGCCAAAAAAAGTGACTACTCACTACCGATTCGTCGCTTGCTCAATGTTGATGAAAGCGAGCAGCGCCACAAGGCCCTGCGCCGGGTGCTGGGCAAAAAAACGGAATTCATTCCTCGCCGCCGACAGGATATCGACTTTATTTTCATGGCCGCCGGTTCACGACAGGCACGGCTGATTCGTCCGCAGTTACGTTTTCACCACGCACCTAAAGTGCCGGTATACGCCACTTCACACAGTTACAGTGGCAGCATCAACGCTGATATGGACAGGGATATGGACGGCGTAACATTCGCCGACATGCCGTGGACGCTGCACACTGAGCAGTCCACCCATGCTCTCAAGGCCGACATCGAAGCCATCTGGCCTAACGCCAGCAAGCGTTATTCGCGCCTTTTTGCATTGGGCGTGGATGCTT
>JAADIL010000089.1 GCA_013151355.1 Gammaproteobacteria bacterium | reverse complement strand
CGTCTCCCATTTTCAGGGCGGGTCCCGGTGCGGGTCCGGCAAAGTTGGCACCAAAATGACAGGCGAGACAACCTGCATCATTAAAGGCCTGAATGCCTCGTTGTGCGCTGGCAGACAGTGCTGATTTGTCGCCGGAAATATAGCGGTCGAAGGGGCTGTTGCGCGCCAGCAAGGTGCGTTCAAAACTGCTGATCGCCCGGGCAATGTTGATGCCGCTGATCCCGTTGAAGGTGTTTTTATCCTCGGGAAAGGCGGTACGAAAGGCCTGCTGGTAATCCGCTGACTGATTCAGGTGATCGACCAGGGCGCCAATGTGTGGCCAGCGGGCAATCACCGGGTCACGCAAATGGTCCAGCGTTTGTGTTTCCAGGCTTATGGCGCGGCCATCCCAGTACAACACAGTTTGAAAACCGATATTCCACAGGCCGGGAGCGGAGCGCTGGCTGATTTTGCCCTCTTGCCCAGGGGACAGCGCCCGGTTGTCATCACCACCTTCTGCGAGGTTGTGACAGCTGTTACAGGAAATTTTGCTGTCGACCCCCAGCAATTGCTTGTCAAAAAACAGGCGTTTGCCCAGGGCAATTTTTTGGCTGCTTTGCGGGTTGTCAGCGGGGATTGGCGGTTGCTCCGGCAATGTTTGCAAATAATCAAATGCCAGTACAGGCAGCGAGCTTGTGAGCAGAAGGCTGCTGAAAAGGAGGGGTTTAAAAAATGTCATGAGCTTAAAAATCCATGCAGTGGCTATCAGGGGGTTATTGAAGAAGCGCATTTTACCCGAGCGTCGGTATGTGTCCAGCACGGTGATTGCAACTGCCAGAATTCTGGCCAGGACAATGACAATTACAGTCAAATTCCTGACGATCAGTTAAATGCTAACTATAACTCATTGATTAATAAGGCTTGTGGATTCATGGCGTCGCTGGCATAGCATTTGCTTTGGTTGGTCACAGGTGTCGATTGCGCACGACAAACAGAAAAGGAAATCCCATGGCGGATGATGAAGACAACGAAAAAGAGAAAAAGCCCAAAGGCTCCCTGGTAACAAAAATCCTGTTGTTTGGGGTTTTGCCGTTAATGACGATGATCGTTTTGGTGGTAGCCACGCTGTTTTTTGCGGGGGTGCTCTCTGGAGGAGGAGATCATGCTGCGGATACTGTCGCAGAAGGTAGTGAAAATAGCGATGGCGAAGACGCGGATTATGAAGAAGGTGGCGACGGGGAAGAGGGGGGCGAAATCTTGCCTGCTATCTACTTGCCGATAGATCCTGCTTTTGTGGTGAATTTCGCCAGTCAGGGCAAGGCGCGTTTTCTGCAAGTGACGGTGGAAGTGATGACCCGTGATCCGCTTATGCCCGACCAAATCAAATTACACATGCCGGTGATTCGGAATAATCTGATGTTGCTGTTCAGCAGCCAGTCTTATGACGGTGTGAGCACTCTGGAAGGAAAAGAAGCGTTGCGTGAAGAAGCGCTGGAAGTCGTACAACAGATTCTCGAAGAAGAAACCGGTGACCCGGGTGTTGAGGCCGTTTATTTCACCAGTTTCGTGATGCAGTAGTCATTAACCTGATAAATAAACACCTGTGTAAATACATTGTAATTCTGATAGTAAACAGGGTGCTGAAAAATGGCAGTTAACGATCTTTTATCACAAGACGAAATCGATGCATTGTTGCATGGGGTTTCCAGTAATGATGTCGAAACGGACGATGAAGATTTTACTGATGGTGAGGCACGTAATTATGACTTCACCACACAGGATCGTATTGTTCGTGGGCGTATGCCGACGCTTGAAATGGTCAATGAACGTTATGCCCGTCTGTTCCGTATCAGTATTTTTAATCTGTTGCGACGTAGTGCAGAAATATCTGTGGGCGGTGTACAAATGCTCAAATTTTCAGAATATGTGCATAGCCTGTTTGTGCCCACCAGTTTGAATATGGTACGTATCAAACCATTACGTGGCACTGCCTTGTTTGTGTTGGATCCCAGACTGGTATTTATGATTGTTGATAATTACTTTGGTGGGGATGGCCGGTTTCACGCAAAAATTGAAGGACGTGAATTTACACCCACCGAGTTGCGTGTGGTCGAAATGATTCTTGAGCAGGTATTTATTGATCTCAAGGAAGCCTGGGCTCCGGTAATGCAGCTGGATTTTGTAAAGCAAAATTCTGAAGTCAATCCACAGTTTGCCAATATTGTCAGTCCCAGTGAAGTGGTGGTGGTCAATACATTTCACGTTGAAATAGAAGGGGGTGGTGGTGATTTTCACATTACTTTGCCCTATTCCATGTTGGAGCCGATTCGCGAGTTGCTGGATGCGGGTGTGCAAAGTGATCGTGATGATACCGACGACCGCTGGGCCGAATCACTGCGCGAAGAGGTAAAAACAGCCATGGTGAATCTTTCCTGCACGCTGGCAGAAACAGAAATCAGTTTGCGCGACATTATGGAGATGAAGCCTGGTGATGTCATTCCTCTGGCTGTGCCGGATCTGGTGACCATGAATGCCGAAGGTGTACCGGTGTTTCGTGGCAAATATGGTGTTTCACGGGGCAGCATGGCCGTAAAAATTGTAGAACAAATTACCTTCCCGAATAAAGAAAGCAATCAAATGATGCAAGAGGTGACCCATGAATGACACGACGGGTACAGAGACCGATGGTGATACCGGTGACGAGTGGGCTGCCGCAATGAATGAGCAGGGTGAGGCAGAAGCTGCTGCAACTGAAGAAACATCAGCGGGTGGTGATGCCGACTGGGGTGCCGCCATGGAGGAACAGGCAACGCAGGAGGCTGCCGATGCCGGAGTTGAGCAGGCTCCCATGCAAAACCTGGTGGCAGAGGAAGGTGGAATAAGTATGGGGGATGCAAATCTTGATGTCATTCTTGATATTCCGGTCAATATTTCTATGGAAATAGGGGCTTCCAAAATCAGTATTCGCAATTTGTTAAAACTGAATCAGGGCTCTGTGGTTGAGCTGGAGAGGTTGGCAGGTGAGCCGCTGGACGTGCTGGTAAATGGCACGTTGATCGCACATGGCGAAGTGGTGGTGGTGAATGAAAAATATGGTATTCGTTTGACGGATGTGATCAGTGCTGCCGAACGTATTCAGAAGCTTAAATGAGGTGAATGTGCTGATGTGCAAGCGCCAAAAAATGATTGCCACAGTATTTGTATTACTGGCGAGCATAATACTGTTTTCTGCGGATGTGTTTTCTGCAGAAAATTCAGTGACAGAAAAAACGGTAACAAATTCTGAAAAACTGCCTGAAAAAATTCCAGGAAACACTCCAGGAAATACTCCTGGAAACACAAGGACTCTGGCCGGTAATGGATTATCAGATTCTGGTATGGCGGGCAATCTCGCTCAAACCACGCTGGGTTTATTGGTGGTGCTGCTGGTTATTGGTGCTGCTGCATGGGCATTTAAACGTTTTGGAAATGTTCATGTCGGTGCACAGGGCCGAATGAAAATTATTGGCGGTATTTCACTGGGTACACGGGAACGTGCAGTGTTGTTGCAAGTGGGTGAACAGCAGTTGGTGATTGGTGTCTCTCCTGGTCGAGTGCAAACCCTGCATGTATTGGACAAGCCGGTACTGGTTGAAGACAAGCCGGAAAATTCCACGAATTTTTCCTCACGTTTGCAAGCTGCCATTCTCAATCGAAAAGGCGATATCAGCGAGGGGAAAAAATAATAATGTCTGCTCTTTTATTCAATAAAAAGTCACATGCAGTGTGCCTGCTTTTTTTTGCTGCGGGATTTTTGTTTCCATTTGTTGCCCAGGCAGCAGACCCTGGCCTGTCGGTATTATCAGTAACCACAGAAAAAGACGGCGGTCAGACCTATACCGTTGGCTTGCAGGTGCTGGCACTGATGACAGTATTCAGCCTGTTGCCAGCCGCGTTGATTATGCTGACATCGTTTACCCGTATTGTGATTGTGCTGGCGATTGTACGTCAGGCAGTGGGTATGCCACAGGCTCCATCGGGACAAATTCTCATTGGTCTTGCACTGTTTTTAACCTTTTTTATCATGTCGCCAGTTTTCACCAAAGTGTATGACGATGCAGTGAGCCCTTATCTGGAAGAAAAAATTCCTGCCAAACAGGCTTTTGAACTGGCCAGTTCACCGTTTAAGGAATTTATGCTGGCGCAGACGCGGGAAAAGGATTTAACCCTGTTTGCGGAAATTTCAGAAGCGGGTGAAATCAATGATTTTTCGGAAATTCCTTTTTCGTTATTGTTGCCTGCGTTTGTGACCAGTGAATTAAAAACGGCCTATCAAATCGGTTTTCTGATTTTTATTCCATTTTTGATTATTGATCTGGT
>JAADIL010000112.1 GCA_013151355.1 Gammaproteobacteria bacterium | reverse complement strand
TTCTCTCCGGTAATACCAAACCAAAATGGCGTTCAATACGGGCTAACAGCTCAACGCGTGCCAGGCTATCCAGGCCGAGATCCTTTTCAAGTGAACTGTCGAGATTGATGATTTGCGGAGTGGCGGCTGCCTGAATTTCTTCCAGCAGCGACTGCACTATCTGAAGCAGCGGTACCGTAAATTCTGTTTCCGGACTGAGTTTTTCAGCAGGTTCCATACGCAGTACCCAGCTATTTGTGTCATAGAAACTTCATATTACTCACTGATGTTACGCAGGCCCCAGATTGTAGGGTGGGCACTGCCCACCCAAGGTTTGAGCAAAGTGCAGCTGGTGGGCAATGCCCACCCTACCTTCTGATGTTACTGTAAGTCATTGATTCATTATTCGAGTGTGTAACATCAGTTACTCAAGAATATGCCAAGTATGGAACATTGAACGGTAAGTACAAAAAACACCAGCCGACCTGAGAGCCAACCAGCATCCGGATGAGCTTATGTTGTATAGAAATGGCGTCTTTCAGTCAATACCAAATTTAAAAAATGCACTAAATAGCATAGTGATTTTGTCTGGCTTGTAGTAAGCCATGTTAAACGACCGTGTAGAGTATAGGCCGTTGTTGTTACGAGTGCTTGTCAGAGATGGGTGCCAACCTGCCTACCGCTTGTGCCGCATGAACCTGGTCACCCGAGTGCCCGGTATTGGCCCATACTAACCGGTTTTTCTGCTATTACCCCTGAATGATGCATCCCTGGTGTTTTATCGGTGATTTTTGGCAGAAAATTTGTGAGTGTTGTGGGAATATTGGTGGTTAGGGACGTGCACGTCTCTTACTGACAGGCTGTGTTGAAGTTGCCGCTCAGGGCAAACGGCGACGCAGGTGACTCTATAATCATAATCAGGGAATCTCTAAATATGTTTTCTAGACGATGTAACGTTTTTGTTTTCTTTATGGTTTCGATTTTTTTCCTTTCGCAAATCGATGTCGTGCTGAGTGCAGAAGCAGAGAGTCTTCAAAAACCATTGATTCCGGATACCGAAATGGGCAGGTATAAACTACCCGATAGCTCATTGTATGAGGGGCCGGTGAAATTCGGATTATTTCATGGCATCGGTAAGCTCACCTGGCGGAATGGAAGTGTGTATGAGGGCGAGTTTGTTAAAGGACAAATGAGTGGACCAGCGACACTCAAAACCAGTACAGGAGATGTATATAAAGGTGAGTTTCAGGATGGACTGGAGCATGGGAAAGGAAAGTGGGTATACAAAAGTGGGGAGCAATATGAAGGTGAATTTGTTGATGGTGTTTTTCAGGGAAAAGGGGTATTCGTAACAAAAAATGGCGATCGATATGAATCAGACTTTGTAGAAGGAGGACCAAATGGTGAAGGTACCATTACTCTGCACAATGGCGATCATTACGTGGGTGAAATTCAGGATTGGCGCTTTCATGGTGAAGGAAAGTATGAACAGTTTGGCAAAGAAACTTATGAAGGTGGCTTTGAAAATGGTTATTTCCATGGGAAGGGGGCTCTGAATCGTTCAGATGGGAGTCAGTATATCGGTGAATTTAAAAATGGATTGTTTGATGGCAGTGGTGAATATCGCGATGTGCGGGGACCGGGACAAATATATCGTGGTCAGTTCGTTAAAGGAATGCAGAAAGGGCACGGAGAAATTGGATACACAGGTGGCGATCATTATGAGGGTGAAACAGATAACTGGCAGCCACATGGTGTCGGCACTTACAAAGAAAAAAATGGTAATCAGTATGTTGGTGGGTTTGTTAAAAGCCGGTATGAGGGTGAGGGGGAATTTACCTACAAAAATGGTGACCGATATGTGGGTGGATTCAAAAACGGGTATTATCATGGAAAAGGAAAATTCATTTATAAAAACCCCATGGGAAGAAAGCAATCCTATGAAGGGGAATGGAAAGATGGAGCTCTGGTTTCAAAAAATGGGGAACAGATAAAAAGACAAAACAATAAACGCGACAAATATTTTGTAGAAGAAAGTTTGATAAAGCAGGGGCCTTTGCTAAAAGCTGCTCTAAATAAAATAGAAGATGGAGAACCGAATCACCCGGAACTGTATTTTATCTCCTTTGGTGCTTATAGTGGACAAGAAGTCTTTATGAAGGAAGCCCTGTTTTCGGAAGACTTGTTTGAAAAGCAGTTTGATGCGCGTGGGAAATCTATTTCGCTGATCAATAATCGTAAAACGAGCGAAAAAGTTCCAATGGCAACGGTTGGTAATTTAAAGAGATCATTGAATCGCATCGGTGAAAAAATGAATATCGACGAAGATATTTTGTTCTTGTTCATTACCAGTCATGGTTCCAAAAAATATGGTGTTTCCGTAAACCTGGGTGGTATGTATTTGCATGATTTAAAATCGCCTGAGTTGGCAAGTATGTTGAAGGAATCAGGTATTAAGTGGAAAGTAATAGTTGTGTCGGCCTGTTATTCCGGCTCATTTATTGATGATCTGGCAGATGATTATACAATGGTGATGACTTCCTCCAGAGCAAATCATGTTTCTTTTGGCTGTAGCGATGAAGCAGATTTTACTTTTTTTGGCAGAGCATATTTTGAAAAGTCCGTTGCTGTATCAGCGTCCTTCAAGTCAGCATTTGAGAAAGCAGAAAATCTTGTTTATGAGTGGGAAAATGAAAAAGGATACAGTCATTCAGAGCCTCAGTTCGCCAGTACGGAAGCTATTGAGAGGCAATTGCGCCAATGGCGTGAAGCAATGACAGATAAACGTACCGTATTGAAAGCTGATGACCATCTGGGGAAGGCAAAAAAGAATGAAAAATAAAGTCAGTGTTTTCGTTTATCTCCTGGTGTTTTTTGCCAATGTGACTTTGGCAGGTGAGGCGGAAAAACAACGCCTGGCCACGTCGTTAATGTATAAGTCCGGACTGATCAGTCAGATTGAAAGTAATGCTGAAACAATAGTAAATGAATATGTTAAGACACTAAAAAATCAGAGTATGACAAATGATCAAATCGAGAAACTTTCCAGAATAATAACACCATTCTTTAATGCAACCGTCACGAAGGGGGATGTGCGTCAATATTTTGTCGATAATCTGTCTGTAGGTGACATTAAAGAAGTGTTGGTGTGGCTTGAATCACCTTTGGGTAGAAAGATCACACAATACGAAGAGGAAACGTCGAACCCGAAAATATTTGCCGACATCATGGCATTGTCCGAACCGCTCAAAAGTAACACAGTGAGACTAAAGGCGACAATCGATGCATTAGACCAATCTCTGGTCAAAGCTAACAGGCGATTCGGGAATGACCTGATTGAGAGAGCAGTGAGTGGAAAGTAATATTTCCCGACATAAATATTGTATCTTCCCCATCTGCGACCTCCCCTCACTTTGCCCGACCCCAATATCCATAAAGTGTTAAAATAACCATATTCACCGGTGACTTTGACGAGCAGTTCCCCGTCTGGCCGCGACCACGGAATATTTCAGGATATAGATATTTGTACGCATTTTTTTGAAATTTTATTGGAAACATATCCGAAGCTTGTCAGGGGCGCGAATTCAGATGCTAAAGAAATATCCGGTTTTTAAAATAAGTCTGAATATCCTTGTTATTCTGATCATCTTTTTTTCCGTCAAAATTTTTCTGCAGCGAGACCTGGCTGAAGGTCGTGCGCCTCCATTGGCTGGGGTGATGCTCAATGGTCAAAATATTGATATCGAGTCTTATCAGGGTAAGCCACTATTGCTTCATTTTTGGGCAACGTGGTGTGGCATATGTAAGCTGGAGGAAAAAAGTGTTTCCTCCATTGCTGAAAATTACCAGGTTCTTACTGTATCCATGCAATCTGGTGATGCCCATAAAGTGCAGTCATACCTTGATGAAAGGGGCGTTAATTTCCCCGTCATCGTGGATGAATATGGCGAGATAGCAAAACGCTTTGGTGTAAACAGAGTGCCTGCCAGTTTTATCATTGACCCACAGGGAAAGATTGCCTTTACCGAAGTGGGGTATACCTCGAACTGGGGGTTACGCCTGAGGTTATGGTTGGCAGGTCAGTGATTATTTTATCAAATAGCCAATCCTGATTTGATCTCGACAAGGGCAGGGTGTTGATGCCGAATTCCGGTTATCTGTTCTTCCTTCTGCCAGCTCAATGCCACGCTGGTGGCTGGGTATCAGCTTGATCACCCCGGCGGTGGTCAGGGGTCTGCGCTGTTTGTGAATAGAGCCGCAGGACGTTGTGCCTAACCCCTAACCCCTCAGCGATCTTTGTCAGATTCGGGAAAAGCCTTCGCGGGTCAGATAGATAATCATTAAAGGGGTCGGAGCCCTTTAATGAAATTTAAATTACTGGTAACCCCTTTAGTGCTTTAGTGTTAATCAGCAACAGTTAGATAAGGCAGTGAGTTTGTTGGATGAGATATGCATTGATTCTGTTTGTGATCGTTCTGTGCAGGGCACCATGAACCGAATGAAAAGCGATATCGAGGATATGCTGTGGTATGACAATATGGTGTATTTGAGGGATTATCAAAAAGACGCTTAGGGACGCGCACGCAATAACATCCCGATCTTGCATCTCATCTTCAGCCCGTCTTTGCCCGTTCTTCAATCACAAAAGCTCGAAATAGAACAACTATTCCTGGTTCAATCAGAACGAACACCAACAGTAGGCGCTTTAGGCGAATACAGACTAAATATGAGCGCCAGATCGGGATGTTATTACGTGCACGCCCCTTAATGATGTCATTTTATGCAGCATAAGGTTGGGTCAATGCAATTTCGTTGAGCTGCACTTGTGGCAAATTATTTAGGCAATGGGCACGCCTGTTATTCAGAACCGGGAAAACACAGAGGGTTGTAGCTATTTGAAATTGCATTATATGTGAATTATGTGAATTATGTGCATGTTGTGAATTTAAGGTGTATTCTGTAACAGAACCCTTACCCTGGAGCGAGCTATGTCAGCTGATAAAATTTCGATTTCTAAAGACCTTTTACGCCTGAAACCCTTTGATGCCTTAGATAGTCTGCCAATATCGAAACTGGCACGTCAGGGTTCTGCTGTACTTCAACAGATTGTCTCTACCTCACAGGCTGTGGCGGTTAAGGTTCAGGGGCAGGGTGCGATGGTTACGCTTTCTCAACGTCAGTATGATGAAATGGTGGAATTGATTCATGCTATTCAGTTGGAAAAATCCAGTGATGGATTTACTGAGCTTCTCAGTCAGCAATTTGATGAGCTGATGATTCGAATGAACCAGCCTGGTGCCGCCCGGGCAACGCAAACCGCACTTTTTGATACTCCGGCTACGCTAAATAAGGCATATCGGCCAGGTGCAACCGAGACCAAAACTTGATACAGGTACTTGCGGGTGTCAATGGTGCCGGGAAAAGCTCGATTGGTGGTGCGGCTATTCGGGCCGCCGGTGAGGATTGGTACAACCCGGATGAATTCGCGCGTGTTATGTGTGCTCAATTCCCGGAAAAATCGATGCAGCAAATCAATAGCGCCGTTTGGCATGAAGGTCTGCGTCGATTAGAGGGGGCGATTCGTGACAAGTCTCATTTTACCTTTGAAACCACGCTTGGTGGCAACACTATTACTAACACACTGCTGGATGCCATTGCCGCTGGCGTACCCGTTAATATTTGGTACTGCGGGCTGAATTCGGTGGAGCTGCACATTGAACGTGTGGCCATGCGTGTTGCGCGTGGTGGTCACGCTATCCCGGAAGATTTGATTCGGTCGCGGTATGTCACGTCAATGCGTAATCTCTGCCGGCTGACACCTGGGTTATCACAGCTCGCTGTTTATGATAACTCACGTGCCCTTGATGATAAGGAGCAACCAGACATTCGACGTCTGTTTTATGTTGTTGGTGGTGAGGTAAGGGAGCTAGATCAAAATATGCCTGATTGGGCCAAGCCGGTAGCAGCGGTTAGTTTGAGAGGTTTACGTTAAAGGGCGGCTCTATAAACAGGATATTGACCTATGTAGCTATTTAAGCTACAAATGAAGTCTAAATTGCTTCGTTATGAGATAAATAGAGTGAATACATCATTAATCGAATTACTGTTTAAAGGCTACCGTCGTCGGGTGCTTGATTTATTGCTGCGACATCCTGA
>JAADIL010000269.1 GCA_013151355.1 Gammaproteobacteria bacterium | reverse complement strand
GCAGTGTTGATAGTTCGATGAGACCTTTTTGCACGCGCCAATGATGAAGTGTTAACAATTAGTTGCATGCGGGGCATCCCTGACCAGGTGCACATTTGAACGCGGTTATACCCGTAGCATTTTAAGGGTGTGGGAGGCGCGGGACTTTGAATCCTCCGTTGAAAAATCTTAAATATGACAAAGTAGAGTTAAATGTGAATTAAGTGCTAAGGGACGTGCACACAATAACATCCCGATCTTGCATCTCATTTTCAGCTCATCTTCGCCTAAAGCGCCTACAGACTAAATATGAGCGCCAGATCGGGATGTTATTACGTGCGCGTCCCTAAAAACACCTGTTTTTAAAAACTCACCGAATATTGAACACAGCGGTCACAGAGACGTAGAGGACACAAAGTTTTTAGTGTTTTTCTCTGCGTCCTTTGCATCTCTGCGACCTCTGCGTTTATAACTCGCCACTCGTCAGTACCACGACAACATAATCTCCCAATACACTGGAACGATTATCCGGGGGCTTAAACCTCTGGGCTCCGGCTAAAAACAGACGATAATGACGGTGTTTTCAGCAATAAAGTGTTAACAGAGTGATTTAGCCCTTAATTCACATTTAATGGTGTTAATACGTTGCGGCAGTTAGTTTATAGTTGTCCCTGGTTTTTTTACACAAGAATGGTTGTTTACCTTTTTTTGTCAGCATGGCGGGAATCTGATTTATGTGCGGTATTTGCGGTGAATTACGTTTTGATGGTCGTGCACCTGAAGCGGCGACGCTGGTGCGGATGAATGAAAAACTGGCCCGGCGCGGGCCGGACGATGAGGGTGTGTTCGTCACTGGCCCCATGGGGTTTGGTCACCGACGGCTGTCGGTGATTGATCTCTCGGATCGTTCACATCAGCCAATGGTTGATGAGGAGCTGGGTCTGTCGCTGGTGTTCAATGGTGCAATTTATAATTACCAGGCATTGCGTGCGGAACTGATGGATGCCGGTTACCGGTTTTTTTCTGAAGGTGATACCGAAGTTATTATCAAAGCTTTTCACTGCTGGGGAGAGCGTTGTGTCGAACGCCTGCACGGTATGTTCGCCTTTGCCATCTGGAATGAAAAATTGCAGCACCTGTTCCTGGCGCGTGACCGACTGGGCATTAAGCCCTTGTACTTTTCAAAAACAAAAAACACCTTTCGTTTTGCCTCCAGCCCGCAAGCGCTGTTGGCAGCCGGTGATGTAAGTGCCGAGATTGATCCCGTGGGTTTACATCACCAGCTAACCCTGCATGCGGTAATTCCTGCACCACACACTATTTTGAAAGATGTGAGCAAACTGGCGCCTGGGCATACGATGGTTGTGGGGCATGATGCCCGCACGGAGCAGAAAAAATACTGGTGCCTGTCTGCAACACGCCCATCTGAACCCAAACATGAAAGCGAATGGACACAATTGATTCGCGATGCGTTACGCAAAGCAGTGGAACGCCGTCTGTCGGTGGCTGATGTGCCGGTGGGCGTGCTGCTCTCCGGCGGACTGGATTCCAGTTTGCTGGTGGGCCTGCTGGCCGAGGCAGGGGTGAATGATTTGCGTACCTTTTCCATAGGCTTTGAAGACGTCGCCGATGAAACAGGCAGCGAGTTCGAATATTCCGATGCGGTGGCAAAACGCTTTGATACGCGCCATCGGAAAATCCACATCCGCAACACCGAGATACTGCCGCGCCTGCCTGACGCCGTGCGCAATATGGCCGAGCCCATGGTGGGACAGGACGCGGTGGCGTTTTATCTGCTCTCCGAGCAGGTGGCCAAAGAGGTAAAAGTGGTACAGAGCGGCCAGGGCGCAGATGAGGTGTTCGGTGGTTATTTTTGGTATCCGCAAATGAATGCAGATAGTGGCACGGACCTGGAGCGGTTTCGCCGCCACTATTTTGACCGCCGTCACAGTGAGTTTCGGGATTCAGTCACCGAGGCCTGGGTCAGCGAGGACTTTACCTCGATACTGGTGGAAAACCAGTTAGGGTTGGGCGATGCCGACAGCTTCCTCGACCGTGTACTGCGTTTTGACATTACCACATTGATTGTTGATGACCCGGTGAAGCGCGTGGACAACATGACTATGGCCTGGGGTCTGGAGGCGCGGGTGCCTTTTCTGGATCACGAGCTGGTGGAACTGGCAATGCACATGCCGCCTGAATTAAAGATGAAATCCGGGGGCAAACACATCCTCAAAAATATTGCCCGTGGCCTGATTCCGGATTCAGTTATTGACCGTCCCAAGGGTTATTTCCCCATGCCTGCGCTGAAATACGTGCGCGGAGATTTTCTCAATTTTATGTCCGACATCCTCAATTCCGAAGCCTGCCGCCAGCGTGGCGTCTTCAATCGCCACTACGTTGATCAACTGCTGACCGAACCGGATCAGCATTTCACCAAACTACAGGGCAGTAAACTTTGGCACATGGCCTTGCTGGAACTGTGGTTGCAATTAAACGTCGATGGTGCGACGGGCTCCTAATGAATGAAAATTAAATAACTTGTGTAAGCGGTGGTTCATTCATCATCGCCGCCTGCTCCCGCAACGCGAGAATCTGCTCTTCCCAGTAACGCGGTTCAGCGAACCACGGAAAATGCATGGGAAACGTCGGATCATCCCAGCGCCGTGCCAGCCATGCGGAGTAGTGAATCATGCGCAACGTACGTAGCGGTTCGATCAAGTGCAGTTCGCGTGGATTAAAATCCATAAACTCACCGTAACCCGACAATATTTCATCGATTTGTCCGGTCATCTGCGCACGCTCTCCAGAAAGCAGCATCCACAAATCCTGTATCGCCGGTCCTGTACGTGCATCATCGAAATCCACAAAATGCGGGCCACCATCCGTCCACAAAATATTGCCAGGGTGGCAGTCACCATGCAGACGTATTTGCGCCACTTTACTCTCAACACCCTCAACGAGCCCGGCCCGCTCAAAACCGGCCTGCACCTGTTTAAGCACATCTTCCACTAACGTTGAGTAAGCCTCGTGCAGGTCGCACGGCACAACATTCGTGGACATAATGTAGCGAAACGGCTCCCGACCAAAGCTCTCTATATCCAGCGTGGGTCGATGCTGAAAATCTTCGGTAGCGCCGATGGCATGCATGCGTCCCAGGAAACGCCCCATCCACACCAGGTTATCCGGGTCTTCCAGGTTAGGCGTGCGTCCGCCACGACGCGGGTAAATCGCAAAACGAAACCCGGCGTGCCTGAACAGGCTGTTCCCGGTTGCATCCCGCAACGGTGCTATTGCAGGAATCTCCGACTGCGCCAGCGCTCCGGCGAAATCGTGCTCTTCCTGAATCGCTGCGTCAGTCCAGCGATTGGGGCGGTAGAATTTGACAATGACCGGTTCGGCGTCTTCAATACCCACCTGATAAACCCGGTTTTCATAACTGTTCAGCGCCAGTTGCCGACCATCACTGCGGCCACCTGCCAGCACTGCCTGGCCGTCTACAGCGTCCAGCACCACATCAGGTGTCAGGGTTTCGTAAGGATGTACGTCTGGCGAAGATTCAGTATCGGTCACAATAATATAAAGTCCGTGGTTGTCGCTGTAGTTGCCACAAAGATGTCACAGCTGCAAACGTTTTACTGCGCAAATATACCCAGCAACAATATTTTTCGGTTTGGGTCTCGTCCGGTTAGGGTATCATCATTGCGCCTTTAAACTGACTTTGGAAGTTACAGATAACGCCATGACCAATCCCCTGCTGCATTTGACCGACCTGCCACCCTTCAGTGCCATCAAACCCGAACATGTGGAACCGGCCATCGACCAGATTCTGGCCAACAATCGTGCCACTATAAAAACCCTGCTGGCCGATAGCCCGACACCTGACTGGGATACATTGATGCTTCCCCTGGAAAATCTGGAAGACCGTCTTGCGCGAGCCTGGTCGCCGGTAAGCCATATGAATTCGGTGCTTAACAGCAATGCGCTGCGTGATGCCTACAACGCCTGCCTGCCCAAACTCAGTCAATACGCCACCGAAACGGGCCAAAACCGGCAACTGTTTACCGCCTTTGAGTCCGTAGCCAAAGACACAACACTTTCCGTTGCTCAACAAAAGGCTATCGATAATGCCTTGCGTGACTTCCGGCTCTCCGGTGTTGACCTGCCCGAAGAGAAAAAACAGCGTTACATGGCCATTCAGCAGGAACTGTCCGGCCTCACCGCCACATTTTCAGAAAATGTGCTGGATGCTACCCAGGCGTGGAGCAAACTTGTCGAGGATGAAAAATATCTTGCCGGGCTGCCAGACTCGGCCATGGCCATGGCCAAACAGTCAGCCGAACAGAAAGAACAAAGTGGCTGGCTGTTTACCCT
>JAADIL010000172.1 GCA_013151355.1 Gammaproteobacteria bacterium | reverse complement strand
TATTTGCATAGAACCTCTTTGTTGCTCGCGTAGTATTTGGCAGTGTTTTCAGGGTATTCCCCGGACTCTGGTGCACTGTCATCAAGTTAATAAATCGTAGGTTGGTGGTGAGCTTGCGAACCCCAACAGCACTGGGAGCGTTGGGGTTCGCAAGCTCACCACCAAACGGGAAAGGGACCTTATTGCGTGCACGTCCCTTATCGACGTTGACCCTGACTCGCCGTTTGCCGGTGAGTTGTTGTTGCATAAGGGCTTTTTTCTCCTGTTTCAGGCCATAGGGGTTTTGTTGCAGGGTGTTTTTTTGTCAGCGGTCGTGAGCAGAGGCGATTTGTTGTTCCTTAATAGCATATCAGGTGGAACCGCTGCGCTTGTTCCACCCTACAGTCGGAGGCCTGCGTAACATCAGTTATTTCATTGCTCCACCAGCAGCCTTATTACCAGCGTGATGAAGAGAGTACACCATGGGGCTGCTGGTGGCGTTGCTGGTACACCGTTAAAATAGCCTTGATACTGGTGCGTGTATAGAGCTTGGTGTACGGTGCGTTTCAGCGAGCTGATAGACCTCTTTTGGGGCCATAAAACGATTCATCCCCCCTTTTTGGCATAGGAACAGGGTGTTATTTACTGATGTTACGCGGGCCCCAGATTGTAGGGTGGGCACTGCCCACCATCAAGGTTTGAGCAAAGTGCAGCTGGTGGGCAATGCCCACCCTACCTTCTGATGTCACTGTAAGTCATTGATTTATTATTCGAGTGCGTAACATCAGTTATTTACATTTAAAAGCTTGATATTTTGGCCAAAATAGCCAATATGGTTAATAGAGCTGTATTGATAATGTGAGGTAATGCCATGAAAAAAATAGCATCTTCCGAGGCCAAAAATAAATTTGGTGAACTACTGGATAATGCACAACGGGAACCTGTGACGATTGAAAAAAATGGGCGACCAGTTGCAGTTATGTATTCTTTTCAGGAGCACAAAAGGCTGGAAAAAATGAAACTGGAAGCTCTGCAAAGAGATTTACAGCTTGGAATTGATCAGCTGGATGCCGGGGAAGGTATTTCTTCCGATATAGTGTTTGCAGCGTTGTTTGAGGAACCAGAGAAAGAAAAATAAAATAATGACGAAAGCAATATTTTCACCCCTGGCATGCACCGACCTGAAGGAAATAAAGGCCTTTATTGCAGGAGATAACAGGCAAGCGGCTGTAGCGTGTATTGCTTTGTTAAAGAAGCGTTGTGACCAGCTGGCCAGCTCCCCGAAAATCGGGGTGGCCGACGAAAGGTATCTTGGTTTAAGGAAATTTCCTGTGGGTAATTACATCATTTTTTACAGGGAGCAAGAAAACGGGGTTGATATCGTCAGAATTCTGCACAGTGCTCGCGATGTGGAAAACATCATCAGTCAGTAGTCTGAATTCCGTTGCATTCCATTTGGGCAAGCGTACTTATTTCACTGCCTCACCGGCGGCCTGTTGGTCGGCATGATAAGAAGAACGCACCATGGGACCGCTGGCAACATTGCTGAATCCCAGTTCACGGGCAATATCGGCGAGCCGGTTGAATTCTTCCGGCGTCACAAAACGATCCACTGCCAGATGGCTGAGGCTGGGTTGTAAATACTGGCCGAGAGTGAGTCGGTCGCAATGGTGGGCGCGCAGATCCTTGAGCACCTCGACCACTTCATCGAAACTTTCACCCAGGCCCAGCATCAGTCCGGATTTGGTGGGCACGTCCGGGTACATTTCCTTGAAGCGCTGAATGAGTGTCAGTGACCAGGCGTAGTCTGCGCCCGGACGGATTTTTTTGTACAGGCGTGGCACGTTTTCCAGATTGTGATTGAACACGTCTGGCGGTGCCTGTTCCATGATGTCCAGTGCCACGTCCATGCGGCCACGGAAATCGGGTACCAGTATTTCGATTTGAGTCTGCGGGCTGGTTTCGCGCACGGCGCGGATGCAGTCCACAAAGTGTCCGGCACCGCCATCGCGCAGGTCATCGCGATCCACCGAGGTGATGACCACGTATTTCAGTTTGAGGATACTCAGGGTTTTGGCAAGGTTGGCTGGTTCGTTGGCATCCAGCGGGTTTGGACGACCGTGGGCCACGTCGCAAAACGGACAGCGCCGGGTACAAATGTCGCCCATGATCATGAATGTTGCGGTGCCGTGGCTGAAACATTCTCCCAGATTGGGGCAGGCGGCCTCCTCGCAGACAGTATGCAGTTGGTGCTTGCGCAGCAGTTTTTTCACCCGCAGGGCTTCCATACTGGTGGGTGCTTTGGCGCGAATCCATTGAGGTTTGCGCTGCACAGAGGTGCTGGGTTCCACCTTGATCGGGATGCGCGCGACTTTTTCTGCGCCACGCAGAGGGATGCCTTGTTGTACTTTTTTTGGGGAATCTGTCATGGGAAAGCCTGGAGGTGTCAGAAATTGGCAATGACGCCAATAATACACTGAATTTGTGTTGTGAAGCGTAAGCGCCACGTATTTCCCGGACTATCCTGATCGATTTCCCTTCTCTGCACTCTCTGCAAGTTGCTGTTCTAATTGTTGCAACAGGGCATCGTTGATATGCTCAACATTGATATTGGGTCGCAGGTCGAGTAGCCGGGTGGTTTCCAGTCCTGCAAAACCACAAGGGTTGATGCGGGAAAAGGGTTCCAGATCCATGTTCATGTTGAGACTGAGACCGTGATAACAGCAGCCCCGGCGTATGCGCAGGCCGAGGGCGGCGATTTTTGCATCATCGACATAAATGCCGGGCGCGCCTTCGCGGCGTTGACCATGAATGCCATTGTCTTGCAGCAGATCAATGATGGCCTGCTCGATTTTATGCACCAGTTTTTTTACGCCCATTTCGCGGCGGCGCAAGTCTAACAGTAAGTAGATTATCAGTTGGGGCCGTGATAGGTCACTTGTCCGCCACGGTCGCATTTTACCACCGGGATATCGCCAGGGTCGAGGATGTGTTCCGGTTTGCCGTTGAGACCGAGGGTGAATACCGGGGAATGTTCCAGTAACCAGATTTCGTCACGGGTGTCAGGTGTACGAGTGTCGGTAAAACGCTGCATGTCGTGCCACACCTCCGGATAATCCCGCAGGCCGAGGTGGCGGACAATGAAGTCTTTGCCTGAAGCGCCGGAAAGGTTCACAAGGCCATGAGTACCTGTTCGCAGGCAGTGAGGTCCAGATAAATGGCATCCAGTTGTGCGCGGCTTTTTGCATTAATAGTGATGGTGACAGATATGTATTTCCCGTTGCTGCTGGGCCGACTTTTCAGTACATGCTCACCGGCTTCGGGGGCGTGGCGCTGTACAATTTCCAGCACCACCATATGCAAGGTTTCCGAGGCAAGCCCCATGGCCTTGATGGGGAATTCGCAGGGGAATTCCATGGCGGGTTTATTGTTGTCCGATTTGTCCATTTTACTGATTACGTAGTTGTTGTTTGTAGTCCTGATATAAGGCCATCATGCGTTGAAACAAGGGGTCGGGCTGGCCGTTGACAACGGGCGCATCATCCAGCCGGGTAACCGGCTGGATTTCTTTGGTGGATGAAGTGAGCCAGATTTCATTGGCGTTTCGCAGCTCATCACAGCTGATATTTTTTTCGTGATGGGGAATATCATTTGCCCCGGCCAGCTCCAGAATCAGATCGCGGGTAATGCCTGGTAACAGAAATGGCCCGGTGAGCGGGGTGACGAGCATGTCATCGCTAACGATAAACAGATTGCTTGCCTCGTTGCCTGGCAGGGCGACCGTATATAAACTTGTCTAAAACCAGCAAGCCAGGAGATTATCACGAGAAATAACACAGGGAAACTCTCGTGACAGCAAGTCTCATTGAATATTTTTCAGCATTAAGCGACCCTCGAGTCGAGCGCAACAAAGCTCATGCATCAATTTATGAAGATCCTGTTAATCGCAGAGGCGATGGGGCTACTGAAGCTGGGAACGGTCAGCCTGGATGGCACCAAAATCAAGGCCAATGCCATCAAACACAAGGCATCAAGCCGGGAATATGCCAATAAACTGGAAGCACAGCTCAAAAATGAAGTGGCAGAACTGCCGTGCTTTGCCGAAGAAGCCAGGCCCGCCAGAAGCGGGTCCTCAGCCGAAAAATCAGGTGAACCTGACCGATGAAGAATCGCGTATCATGCCCTTGCCCAATGGTGGATTTGAACAGGCCTGGTTTGCGGGATAGCGTCAGTACAAGGTGAATGGTCATGGATGGAACCTGAAAGAATGCATGCTCTGAGAGGCTGATGATGGGGTAAGGGAGCGTTTGAACTGGCAGTGTAATACCCCGCTTCGCGTAGCGAGACAGTTTGCTGCGAGGTTGTTTATTGAGATGAGTAGTTGAAGTGGAATCAACCGATGATGGAGTTTTGTAGTTAATATGCTAAAACACATAGGAATATTCGACTCTGGAATTGGAGGGCTTTGGTTGCTATTGGAGCTACAAAAAAAAATGCCATCCTGTGAATTTTCTTACTTCGCTGACTCTGGGTATGCGCCCTGGGGGGCTCTTTCGAAAGCCAGGGTGCTAGAACGTTCTGAGGCAATAACTGATTTCTTGATAGTTAAGGGCTGTGAAAGTATTGTAGTTGCCTGTAATACTGCAACTTCATTGTGCATAGAACACCTTCGTTCAAAATACTCTCAAAGATTTTTTGGGATTGAGCCAGCGATAAAGCCTGCAGGATTAGTTACCAAAACTGGTTCTATTGGATTGTTGGCTACATACGGGACGTTGAGTAGTGAAAGAGTTCATGTTCTTATTTCAAAATACTCCGAGGGGGCTGTAGTTGAGTGTCTGAATTTCCCCGGTGTGGTCGAGCTAATAGAAGGCGGGAAAAGTATTTCCAGGGAAGATATATCTTCAACAATTGACGACATACTAGATCAATTTAAGAAAAAAAATATTGACACCATAATTTTGGGGTGCACTCATTACCGTTATTTTTACGAAGAAATAATGCAAAAAGCTGGCAATGAATTCTATGTATTGGAGCCTGTTTGTGATGTTGTAAAACATATAGCAAAGAAGTTGTCATATTTCGATATAGAGAACGTGGGCATGCCCACGAGTGACAGCACTCGTATATATACCAGTTCTATAGATACTACAGCAATAAATAAAAGTCTGGAATTGATGTTCGCTAATACTTGCGCTCAAGTAGAATATGTCGCTAACGTTTAATGGCTGGCGTAATATTGTTGGGGGATATGCCGCAGAATGAAACGCGTAAGTCAAATGCGTATTTAACATATTTTGAGGGAGAAACAGTGAAAAATAGACATACACCCCATTCTTCTTATTTTGGGCTTGAAACGGTTGCTTTCCCCGAAATGTATGAAGACAGCTTAAATGACCGAATACAAGAGGTTGGACGTCATTCATTTGAAGTTGCTAACGGAAAGGTATATGAGTATAAGCGTATTTGTTTGCTGGATACCTTTTTCTCGGATTCTTTTCCTCCTAACCTTTTGAAGGAGTTATTTTTTGTCGCAAAGCGGGATGAGGTTGAAATAAATATTCAACTGCTTGATCCTTTTTCTCCCCTGGCGAAATTGAGGGCTGAGTCTTTAAAGAGAAACAATAGTATTCTCAGGTTAAATAAAGGGCTTCAAAATATTTTATACACATTGCAAAATATACTTCCCCCTCAAATAGAGGAAGAGTTTCAAGCAAAAGGTGGCAGCGAACATTTTATATACGAGCAGATAGAAAGAATTGAAAAGTGTGTCATTGATACTGGACACAAAAATTTTGACCTCCGTTTTACTGAAGATCTTACGGAGGTGCCAGTGTATATCATTGGGCAGTTTGTAGTTAAGGGGCTTATATCATCAAGAAAGTCAGCCTATGAAAATCCGTGGTGCTTTTTTGTGGATAATCCACATACGGATGATGATTTGTATAAAACCTACTTACAAAGTTTTAATGAGTCCTGGGAGTTTGCAATCAGCTATACGAAGTTTAAAAATCATTCGTTAAGCTCTAGAAAACCAAGGGACAAGAGGAAGGTTTTTATTAGTTATGGACATGATGAATATGCAAAGTTAAAGATTGCCAAGTTAGTAGAAATAAAAAAATACTCTAACGAAGCATCATTTGAGGCCGTTTTTTTCGAGGACGTTCAAAGAAATGAAGGGTTTTTAACGATTTCTAAAGTTTTGGAAGAAATGTTTGGAGAATGTTCATCGGCAATTGTCATTTTAACTAAAGATGATGTAACTACATCTGGTGAAGAAAGAGCGAGGCAAAATGTGATTCATGAGCTTGGTTATGCACAGGCGAGTTATGGTGAGCGAGTGTTGATTGCCCTTGAAAAAGGAGTAGAAAAGCCGACTAACCTTTCTGGTCATCTTCATGTTGAATTTACTTATGACTCAAAGGGTTCTATTGATATTGATGAATCTAAAATCGATGCATTTTTGAATCAACTTTTAGCTAACTGAAAATTATTTTGATAAAGGCTTATATTATATGGTTATTGAGTTCCCGTCTTACGTAGAACACATTCCGAACCATTTTGAGGAGCCTGTGAATACGTGTTTTGACGCGGCTTGCAGTAGAAATATATACCTCAACGAGGAGCTAAAGACCTTGGTGTTTAAATCTGAGGAAGGGTTTTATGTGGCTCACCTGCCAGGGGACAGACTATTAGACATGCATAAGCTTGCACAGTTGGGTTTTCCTGGAACTTTTTGCCCCAAACACGAGCTTATGATCAGGAATCTGAAAAAAGGTTGCCTGAATCCTTTTAATGTCTTTGAGTTGCTACATCCGATAAAGGCTATGTTTGTTTGTGAAACGATATTGGGAATTCCAAGGGTTTACACAAATGATGGCACCTTAACAGGTACTATCTCTTTTCCTCCTTCTTTGTTGCTATCTTTATTTCAAAGCATAGTGGTTGTTGAAATCTCTATGGAGTGGACTAAAAGAAACCTCAGCCAGTCCAGGGCGCGAGTACGATAAGGACACCTCAGGGCAATCGGGCTTAAATTCACATGCCGATCACCTTTAGCAAGTAGGCATTATCTCAGCAGGTTCAATGCAACAGCACCCACTGGACTCCAGTTGCGGGTCTCTCCAGACCAGCGTTCCGGCATTCTTGATCTGGCCAATTCCCGGATATTTCGCCTGCCATACCAAAACAAGAAAAAAGTTAACGGGACAGCAGTGATTGCTGATCACTATTTGCTGATCTGGTAGGTCAATATGCCCGTTCCGCTATTTATGCTGCGTACAGGCATG
>JAADIL010000065.1 GCA_013151355.1 Gammaproteobacteria bacterium | reverse complement strand
TGCGATTGTCCATTTAATTAATTCTCCCTCCTGGAGTTCATTTACTGCGGGTTTCGATTATTTAAACACCACGCCCGTTTACGGGGCTAACATCATTCAGGAACAAACCTCTTCAGGTATTCCAAAATCCGGTGCTTGTGTGAGTGTTGATCAAGACGACCCTGAATGTCTGTCACGGCGAAGTGCCTGCAAAATTACCCGGTGGTTTTTGACAGGGCAAAAACGGGCGAAAGGCGCAGTTTATTATTCCACGACCACGCAACTTGAGCCTGTTTTTTTTAATACCGCCAGGGAGCACTTCGGAAATTTTGCAAGTATCACACTTGTTTCTGCACCACGTTTATTTTATCTGATGGCTGGCCTTTCGCCAACGACTGCATCCAGAATATATACCAGTACACCGTCCAGATTATATTGGCGAGTTCAGCGTTCTTGCCATGGGCACTGACAGATCAACTGAACCCGTCAAAATAATTTGGACGATGTACCAGCCCCTCACACCGGATTGTTGATATCCACAAACTCCACCTCCAACCCGAAACGCGTGGCAAGATGTGTGCCCAGCGCCTGCACCCCGCCACGTTCAGTAGCATGGTGGCCTGCACTGAAAAAATGCAGGCCCAGCTCGCGGGTCACATGCACCGTTTGCTCGGAAATTTCCCCCGTTACAAAGGCATCCACACCCAGCGCAGCGGCCTGTTCGAGATAAGACTGCGCAGCCCCGGTACACCAGGCGAGCGTATGAATATCACGGGTGGTTCCAGCAATGTGCAACGCTTTACGTCCCAGCTTGCGAGCCAATAATTCGCCGAAGGCCCCGGCACTCAAAGCCTGTGCTAACCGGCCGTATTGGCCAATGGCCGGACTGCCGTCACTTTCATTTCCAAAAGTACCTTCCAGCTGTAAACCCAGCAATTTCGCCAGTTGCGTGTTATTACCCAGTTCCAGGTGTGCATCCAGTGGCAGATGGTAGGCCAGCAGGTTGATATCGGCCGCCAGCAAGGCTCCGAGACGCTGCCTTTTCATACCGACAATGCAGGCGTCCTCTCCCTTCCAGAAATACCCGTGGTGTACCAGCAAGGCATCGGCTTTCCGCTCCACTGCTGCGTCCACCAGCGCCTGACAGGCGGTCACTCCAGTGATGATTTTTTTTATTGCGGTACGGCCTTCCACTTGCAGACCATTGGGCGCGTAGTCTGCAAAGGACTGCACATTGAGTAGTTCCGCCAGATACGTCAGTAATTCATCACGTTGTATCATTATCTGTTTCCTGTTTTGTTCGATGGCTTCATCATAATCGGAAAAGCCGAAACCGGGGAGCCATGGTATTCTTGTCACCCCATGAAAAAAGCCAACCCTTATCTGTTTCTGTTCAAAGCTGTCGTCGCCGGGCTGGCCGCAGCTTTTGTGGTCCTGTTGTTGCGTCCCGACCTGCTTGGCCACCAGCGCCCGGTGGTGGAACTCAAACAAAGCCCGACGGTTCACGCAGAACCGGGGCAATCCGGCAACGGCCCGGTATCTTACGCACAAGCCGTCGAGGCTGCCGCTCCCGCCGTGGTTAACGTGTACACCACCAAGGTCATCACCGAACGGGTCAACCCGATGCTGCGTTATTTTTTTGGTGACCAATACACCCCTCGCCAGCGTCTGGAAAACAACCTGGGCTCCGGCGTTATCGTCAGCGACCAGGGTTATATTCTCACCAATAATCATGTCATTGCCGGAGCTGCCGGTATCGAAGTGTTGCTGCGCGACGGCCGTAGCGCCGAGGCAAAACTGGTGGGCACCGATCCGGAATCCGATATCGCCGTACTGAAAATTGATCTTGATACCGTGCCTGCCATCACCTTTAATCTCGCCCACAGTATGCGTGTGGGTGATGTGGTACTGGCTATTGGCAACCCCTTTGGTGTGGGACAAACAGTGACCATGGGTATCATTAGTGCCACCGGCCGCGACCATGTAGGCATCAATACTTTCGAAAATTTCATCCAGACCGATGCCGCCATCAATCCCGGCAATTCCGGCGGTGCGCTCATCGACGCCTACGGCAATCTGGTGGGCATCAACACGGCCATCTTTACCAAATCCGGCGGGTCGCAGGGGATTGGTTTTGCCATCCCCATGAGTATCGCTCGTGATGTGATGGAACAACTCATCGAAACCGGGCGTGTTTCGCGCGGCTGGCTGGGAGTGGAAACCCAGGACATCACTCCACAACTGGCCGAATCATTTAATCTGCAAGACATTACCGGCGTCATCATTGCGGGCATCCAGCGCAGTGGCCCCGCAGCACTGGCCGGGTTGCGTCCCGGTGACATTATTCTTTCCATCAATGGCAAGCCGGCCAGTGACAGCAAAACCGTGATGAATCAAATTGCTCTCACCTCATCCGGCGAAAAATTACGCCTGAAGATTTTGCGCAATGGCCGGGAGATGGATGCCGAGGCCGTGGTCGGCGAACGCCCACCACCGACTCGTCGACCACGTAATCGTAGTTAAGGGACGTGCACGTCCCTGAGGGTCCGTGGTAAAAAGCCGGATTTGATGAAAAACAACGTCAAGTCCGGAGCAACGAACAAGGGGATTCATAAAATAGCGTCCGTGCGTTTCACCCCTCATCCCAACCTTCTCCCCTCAAGGGGAGAAGGGGTAAAAACGCTTCTGAATCTTGATCACTACGGGCGTAGCTGCTGTCTGAAACTGACCAGAGATGAAACGTGCCCCTGATCTCGTGGTCTACTGTTGGAGTGTCCGAATAAAAATTCCAAAACAAGGAGTCCGCTGGTGAACAAAATCGCTATCATTGGTGCGGGGCGAGTCGGTGAATCTACCGCGCAAATCCTCGCCAAAGAAGAATTGTGCCGGGAGCTGGTATTGCTGGACATCCACGAAGGCATGCCGCAGGGCGTGGCGCTGGACATTCAGGAATCTGCCTCACTGTTGCGTTTTGATACACGTGTTACGGGTGCCACCGATCCCTCGGCCATTGCCGGTGCAGATATCATCATCGTCACTGCCGGTATTCCACGCAAGCCGGGTATGTCACGTTCTGACGTACTGGCAACCAATCTTTCTATCATCGACAAAATCGTTGCTGACGCACTTGAACATGCGCCCAATGCCATGCTCATCATGGTCACCAACCCGGTGGATGTGCTTACCTGGTATGCCTGGCAAAAATCCGGCTGGCCCCGTCAACGGGTGTTTGGCCAGTCCGGTGCACTGGACACAGCACGCATGACCAGCTTCATCGCCATGGAAACCGGTTATTCGATAAAAGACATTTCCGCCCTGGTGCTGGGCGGGCACGGCGATGCTATGGTGCCACTACCGCGTTTTACCGACATCGCGGGCATTCCCGTTACCCATTTTCTGAGCGAAGAAAAAATCCGCCAGATTAATCAGCGTACCCGGCAGGGTGGTGGTGAAATTCTCGCTCTCAAACAACACTCCAGTGCCTACGATTCCCCGGCCGCTGCCGTCGCCATTATGGTAGATGCTATCAGCCATAATCGTCGCCGCATCCTGCCCTGTGTGAGCGTGCTGGATGGAGAATACGGCCAGCACGATATCGCCATGGGTGTGCCTGCGGTGCTGACAGAAACCGGGCTCGTCGACATTATCGAGTTGCAACTCAATACCGATGAACAGGCCGCATTTCAGGCCTCGGCTGACATGGTGTCTGCGGATATTGCTACTTTGCGCTAGAGCATGAACCAGGAGTGCGCAGGTTGGGGGGAATGTTTTTTTATGAACCCCAACGCGCCAGAGCAGCAAGTTGTCTCCAGAGTCATATTTACGCCACCACAAACAAATTCATCTCAATTTTCAAAATCAGGAAATATTTCTGCTCCGTGTTATGAACGTGTTGGGGTTCGTGCCTCACCCCAACCTACCGGATTATCTGTATTTTTCAGTGTTTTATTAAGGAATGGAAATTAAATGACTTATACCATTGGCATCGCTGCTTCAGCCCGTCTTCGCCCGTTCTTCAATCACAAAATCTCGAAATAGTGCGTAGGTTGGGGTGAATGTTTTTTATGAACCCCAACGTGCCAGAGCAACAAGCTATCTCCAGAGTCATATTTACACCACCACAAACAAATCCATCTCAATTTTCAAAACCAGGAAATATTTCTGCTCCGTGTTATGAACGTGGGGTTCGTACCTCACCTCAACCTACCGGGTTATCTGTCTTTTTTCAGGGTTTTGTTAAATCCTGTTCTGCAAGCAACGTCACCTGCGAAGGATAATTAAACGCCGCTTGTTGAAGCTGCGTATGTCCCGCCGCCAGCGCCTGCTTTGTACGCGCCAGTAACATTTTGTCGCCACGGCGTTGCGCCACGGCCAGTGAAATTTTCAACAAGGTAGTCGATGGTGAAGGCAG
>JAADIL010000254.1:1284-5691 GCA_013151355.1 Gammaproteobacteria bacterium | reverse complement strand
TGGACCGCAAAGGTGAAATCAACAACAAATTCAGCGCATTTATTATGCAAAAACTGGAAGAAGCGGGTGTGCCCACCCATCACGAAGCTTTGCTGTCCGCAGAAGAATCCGTAGTGAAAAAACTCGACATGTTCCCCATCGAATGTGTGGTGCGCAATATTGCGGCGGGCAGTATTTGCAAACGCCTGGGTGTGGAAGAAGGCATCAACCTGAATCCGCCCACCTTTGAGTTTTTTCTCAAAAATGACGAACTGCATGACCCGATGATCAACGAATATCACATTCGTTCTTTTGGTTGGGCAGATAACGAAGCCGTGGAAAAAATGAAAGAACTGACCTTCAAAGTAAACGGTGTACTTACCAAATTATTTACCGATATTGGTTTGCTGCTGGTGGATTACAAATTGGAGTTCGGTCGTTATCAGGGTGAAATTTATCTGGGTGACGAATTCACCCCCGATGGTTGCCGTCTGTGGGATATGGAGACCCGCAAAAAACTGGACAAGGATCGCTTTCGTCAGGGACTGGGCGGAGTGGTCGAAGCCTATGAAGAAGTGGCTCATCGGTTGGGCGTTGATTTGTCGTAAAAATTGTCGTAAAAAAATATCGGCTTTGCCGAGGAGCCGGAGGGTTCTTCCCCCTCCGGCTTTTTTATTATCTTCCCCCCCCTACGCTGACCTTTGTCCTAAAGTTTATTTTTTTCCTTGCCGATGAATTGGTAACAGAGGCCTGTGCCTCACTACGGTTGTGCATGAACAGCCATAATGCCCAGGGGGAAAAACGTGCATTTTTTCAAAAATTTATCGATCAAAATAAAAGTGTCGGCGGGATTCGGTTTGATGCTGTTGATTATTGCGGTGATTTCGGTGAGCGCTCTGATGAGTTTGTCCACCCTGCAAAACGATGTGGCGAGCATGGCCGGTGACATTCAGCCTGCGGCACTTGACGGACTGGTCAACCAGGTGGACACCGCCAGAGAATTGCTCGGGTCGATGCTGATTGTTGGTCTGATACTGGGAGTGATCATTGCCTGGGGCATCTTGATAATGATTGTTACCCCCTTGCAGACGGCCCTGGATGTGATGACAGATATTGTGGGTGGTGAAGGTGACCTGACCCGTCGGCTGGATGATTCCGGCAAGGACGAAATCGGTAAACTGGCCAGCGGTTTCAATCTGTTTGCCAACATGGTTCATGACATCATCAAAGAAATTATGGGCCATACCGAACGATTAACTCACTCGGTAGACCGCCTCACCGCAGTGACCGAAGAAACCAGTCGTGGCGCTGATCGCCAACAGCACCAAACAGACGATGTCGTTGCTGCCGTAAATGAACTGGCTGCAACAGGGCAGGAAGTCGTGCGCAATACAGCGGAAGCGGCTGAAGCAGCGCAAAATGCCGAGAATGCCTCCAGTGAAGGTCGTACCGTGGTGGGCAAAACCATTGATGCCATTGACAGCCTGGCCGGTGAAATCGAGCGTGCTGGTGACGTCATTAATCGACTGGAAGCCGACAGTGAGGCCATCGGCGGCGTACTGGATGTGATTCGTGGCATTGCCGAACAAACCAACTTGCTGGCACTGAATGCCGCCATTGAAGCGGCGCGCGCAGGTGAACAGGGGCGAGGTTTTGCCGTAGTGGCTGATGAAGTCCGTACCCTGGCTTCCCGTACCCAGGAATCTACCTCGGAAATCCAGACCATGATTGAGCGTCTGCAAGCCGGTGCGCAAGAAGCCGTGAAAGTGATGGGCAAAAGTAAAAAAGATGCTGATGCCACTGTAGAACAGGCAGTACAGGCGGGAGCTTCTCTACAGGCGATTTCTGAAGCAGTCACAATCATCAATCAAATGAACGTGCAAATTGCCACTGCTGCGGAAGAGCAAAACATGGTGGCGGAAAATATCAACCACTCGGTGGTTAACATCAGCGACATCACCGAACAGACCGCTGCTGGTGCGCAGCAAACCGCCTCGGCCAGTAATGAACTGAATGAACTGGCAGGGCATTTGTCGGGGATTGTCCGGCAGTTCAGGGTTTGAGGGGACAGTTTCGAGTTTGCGAGTATCCAGGAATGAAGCTTTTGCCACCATATGGTGTTTTTATTTAGCGTTTCGCAATAAATACAGAATACGCAGAGACTCCCGGCCAGTAATTATATTTCGTCATATCGTTAAGGGACGCGCACGTAATAACATCCCGATCTGGCGACTCGTGAAATCCATACTCGAGGTAGAAATATTTTGCACTGCTGGAAAGGGTATGAGCCAGCAGGACACGGATGCCAGCCTGTTCTGCGACTACCAGGGTGACATCCTCAAGCATGCCCTGCCATTGTTGATCTACAGCAAGCCGTCCCCACTCGCAGCGAGAAAATAGTAGCCAATAGCCGTATTGTTGTTGCAGGCAACAAAGGTACAGGAAGAGGTTACTCCCACAGTGCTTTATTGGCCATTAATTTACGTAGCGTAAACAATGCCATTAAGTTAAGTCGATTTTCCTGCAACAAACAAGAGTTTTGGCTTAACTTAATCTCTATGGGTTCAATTCCCCGCAGCTTGCTGCGGGGTCGTTTATTGACACTGGGTCTTATACTATTGTTGGTATGTGGCGCACAGCCTTAAACAAGAGCTTCCATTTATGTCATTTGCGTATTGCAAATCGACCATCACCAAGAAGAATATGCACGGTCGAAGTCAACACTAAAAACACAGGATATTCCCAGCCACCACCCTCATTGGTAAACAGCCAACCATTAGGTAAATGCGTCCAGGCAGCAACAAGCATTACCGGTATCAAAATGGCCGAGACATATCGGCCATACAGCCCGATTAAAATCATTACACCACCAACAAACTCAAGAAAAAATACAGGATATGCCATAAAACCCGGTATGCCCTGACTTTCCAGCCAGGCTGAAAAACCCGGAATTGTAAATACAAACCACTTCAGCAGCGCATGTGAAACCCACATTACTCCTAACCCCAGACGCAAAAGTAACGCGGCATCAGCTGTAAATTTATTATTGACAGAAGTCATTACTATTCTCACTCTGTTGATTCCACAGGGAAGCCAGCTTCGAGCCAATGGTTTTTGCCTTCCGTATACTCATGGGCATTGCTATATCCCATCTGTTGTAATGTATTCATTGCCATTTTTGAGTTTTGGCACTCAGCACTGGCGCAGTACACAACAATAAATGCATCAGTGTCTGCCAGCATTTCCGGGGCTTTTTGTCGTATCTCGTCATGTGGAATATTTAGCGCGCCAGGCAAATGTCCGGACTCAAAATATTTTTTGGGAAGTGCCTCAATCATTGTCATTGTGATATTACTGTCAAGATTCTTTTTAATTTGTTCACGAGTGATTGTAAGGGTCATATTCATTCTCCAGTCGGCCAAATAAGTAGTTGCAATTGCAACAAAATAAAGCCTGGCTCATTATGGTTGTAATTGCAACCACAATGAACTAGGCTTTGAGCATGAATAAGAAGCTGAGCGAAGAGGCAGTACAAGCCTGGATTCAACTGCACCATGCGCATCGACTCTTATTGGAAAGAGTAGAAAAAGCGCTTAAGGATACCGGGCTCCCACCTCTTGGCTGGTATGATGTGCTTCTGGAATTACATCGGGAAAAATCCACCGGACTACGCCAATATGAAATCGGAGAAAAAATATTATTGGACAAACATAACCTTTCACGATTGATAGACCGATTGGAAAAAAACCATCTCGTTGCACGCCATGCCTGTGTTGAAGATGGCCGTGGCAATAGAATAAAAATTACTGGCGAAGGTGTAAAAATGATGAAAAAAATTTGGCCGGTATATAGCAGGTCTATACAAGAAAATTTTGGGGTGAAACTGGCTTCTTCTGAATTTTTAGAGCTACAACGAACACTGAAAAAAATTCTCGTTTAAATGAAAAAAGACATTGATATCGGTAAGGTCAAGATCAATGGCAAAAAATTATCTTTTTAAGCCAGGTTTGAGAAAACCGTTGAGAGGCTGTTTGAAATATCAGACGCTTTTTGGGGTTCCCCGGTGTTGGTCGTTACTGAGTGATGATGTTATGAAGTGGAGAATTTGGTGTTGATACCGGGGTATGTCAGGAATGGAAATTGTATAACTGATGTTACGCACTCGAATAATGAATCAATGACTGACGGTTTTTAGGGGCGTGCACGTCCCTTATATGGCGCCACAACCCGCATTCTGGCTGAAGCCTGCGTAACATCAGAAAGCCCACCAACTGCACTTTGCTCAAGCCTTGATGGTGGGCAGTGCCCACCCTACCGTCTGAAGCACTGGTCTGTGCCACCGAGGCCGACCATTTTCGTGGCGTTACGAAAATGGGAGTATTAGCCAGCAATTGTATTTCGTGCTTCGTTAAGTGTGATCATAAGCGT
>JAADIL010000254.1:0-1214 GCA_013151355.1 Gammaproteobacteria bacterium | reverse complement strand
GCCAGAATCCAGAGGTTGAAACCCCTGGACACCGGCCTTCGCCGGTGTGACATTAATCGCTTTGGGTTTAATACCCCGTCAGCTTGCTGCGAGGTCGTTTATTTTAATGGGTGTCTTTTTTTCTCTTTTCTTTCGTCTCGTTCCCATGCTCCTGCGTGGGAATGCATAACATCCTGCGGTTAACGATTTGGGTCAGTCAATAGCAGGTGACGCCGTGGACTACGCAGTGTAGGCTACGAGTACTTGGTGTTGAAATTTTCAGGTGTAAGGCCCATGCATGCCACAAATGTCAGAAATCTAAAGAAAAATCCCTCTCTTGCCCTTCGTCAGGCCGAAGACTCCCCGGTGCTGGTGCTCAAGGGTGACAAGCCCAATGCGCTGATCATACATCTGGAAAAATCCCTGACCGAGGGAGAAGCGTCAGTCAGACCGGCACTGGCGGCATCTCTGTTCAAAGATGAGACGCTCTCCCTGGGGGCTGCTGTTCGGTTGAGCGGCATGCCCATACAAGCATTTTTACAGCACCTGGGAGAGCTGGGTATCGCGATCACGGGTGCCGATGAGACCACGGAGCATGAAACCCGTGATCTGGGCCGATGGCTCGCACCGTAATCGCCGATGCGGGACCGTTGATAGCCCTGGCCAGCATCGATTTACTGACTCTGCTGAAAGAACTCTTTGATGAAGTATTTATCACGCGATCTGTCAGGGATGAATGCCTGGCAAAGCCGAGTGATGATGGCCCGCAGATTTCGGTGGCCATCGAGGATGGTTGGTTGAAGATTGTGACCGAAGCAGGGGAGGATCAGCCCCTGTCCCCCAGTCTGGGCATCGGTGAGAGCGATTCGATTCGCTTTGCGCTACAGGAACCGGAAGACTCGCTGTTGATTATGGATGACAGGCTGGCAAGGCGTTACGCATTGAAACGTGGTCTGAATATTGTCGGTACCGTCCGCTTGCTTGACCTTGCCGAGCGGCAGACCGATAGTGCAGAGCGACAAATAAATGAGATGGCAGAGTGCGGTTACCGGGTTTCTGTTGATCTTCTGAAAAAGATTCGTTCCGGATAATGGTGGCCTGATTTTTCTTGTTCCCACGCTCCTGCGTGGAAACGCATAATACTCGAATTTTTCCTTCTTTCAGATGACAGAGTACGAAATGAGGATATAAAAACGTATTAAGAAAAGAGATGCTTTAGATATGAGGAGCGTTTG
>JAADIL010000197.1 GCA_013151355.1 Gammaproteobacteria bacterium | reverse complement strand
CTCTCAGTTTGGAGATTCCAGTTTAAACCGGAAAACTCTAATAAATTCCGTGCTCCACCAACAGGATCATCACAAATACTGTCATAACTGACATATGTACAGTGACTCTTGCCATCCATTTCTTCCATTGCCTTTTCATTAAACAACACCCATCGCCAGGCCAAACGTTCTACCGGAGACAACGCTTCAAGCAACTCACGAGTTAACCCTCGACGACAAGCCTGGGGGGTTTTCAGCAAGAGTTCGAGCATGCCATAGTCTTCGCTGGTTCTGTGGCTACCACTAAATTTCCCACTCTTCTCTCCCCGTAACACAGATGCTATGTAACCACAGGGGTGGCGAACAACCAAAATTATCTTCGCTTCTGGCAAGGCAGCTTCAATAACGCCAATTCTGCCAACCGATTCTATAGACTTCCACACAATAGACACAGAGTTAAGTGCACGTCTCGAAACCGGCAGTGGAAAAGAAATCTCGCCTATTCCTTTTGAGGCCGCTTTTGCGAGCCAGGCCATACCTCTATACAATTGATATCTTGCGAAAGAATAATATCTCTTTTGAAAAACAGGTAGCGATGCAGCAACTTTGGTATCGTTAATTTCCGGCAGGTTTTCTGCAAATCGCTGAACAACATCCCTGTAATTTTTTTCATTTTCAATCGTTGGCAATAATGGCATATCAGCCAAACGCCCTTTGCTGTCGGGTTCATGCCGATACAATGTATTCGGGTGGCTATCCAAAACCTTTCCCAACCATGTTGTGCCAGACCTGGGCATACCAAACAATAAAATAAGTGATTTATCTGTCACCGTCTTTTCCAGTCATAATTCATTCGTTGTGCGTAGCCACTAATCAAGGTTTTCAACACCAGCTACCATATACTCAAAAGTCACAAGTTTTCTGCCATTTCGTGGTACTTGAACGATAACCAACATCATTCATTGGGTCAAACCCATGCGTGTCAATTCCAATATTTAATGACCGCCCTGCTCAAGAACTCTGTTTACTATATGACGATGTTTGCCTGATTTTTCCAGTGGAATCGTATCCACCTCTTCGACGACCACTTTCATATTTTCACCGAGTCTTTTTTTCACTTTTGTCTCGATTTTTACACTGTCATCAATATGCATTTGACCTTCAACCTCCACGAGGATTCGCACAAAATCCATGCTCTCCTGAATAACCTTAAAAGAGTGAAGATTGGGTATGCCACGTAACGTATGTGTAATGCTGGTGTAGTGAAGGCGATCACCTTCTGTCGTCAACAGAAAGTCATTACTTCGTCCCTGTATATCTTTCAACAACATCAGACCTCTACCACAAGAACAGATTTCATCCTGTAAAATGGCAACATCACCCGTGCAATAGCGAATCAACGGAAAATCCCCACTGGCCAAATTTGTAATCACTACCTGACCGGGGTGACCCGGAGCAACGGAGCATCCTTCTTCATTCACTATTTCGACGATGACATCTTCCATTGTCAAATGCATACCACCTTGTGGACACTCATGAGCTATGTAGCCCGCATCACGTGCACCATATTCATTAGCCACTCCACAACCAAAAGCATTCTCAATATCTGTACGTTGTTCTTCAAGTAATTTTTCACTTGTTACAAAAACAACCTGCATATTTGGATTATTCAGATGACGACCCCGAAAAAGTATATGTTTTGCAAGACGAGCAATCGCTGCTGTATATCCAAATATTATTCGCGGCCGTTTGCGATTGATAACCGACAATATTTCATCCAGAATCTCTACTGAAAAATCGGTAACATTGACTACCGTTGACCGAAAAAAATTATCACGTCTTCTTTGTAGCATACGAGACCATCCGGCACTGGTTGGGGCTGCCCATATTACAAGCTCAGGATCGCCAATATCGACTCCCCACCATCGCTGTGCACGCCACTTCGCCGCAATATCATGAGTAATACGTTCCTTGCCCAGCCAAAAACGAAGAGGTTCCCCGGTCGACCCACTCGTCATACCCTTTACCAGTTTTTTTCCAGTGGTCTTTTTCAGCTCATCTTCATGTTTTCGAATAACAGCTTTTGTAAGAAATGGAAGTTTAGCCAAATCATCTATTTTCTGTATATCCCCAGGGACCAAATCAAGATCTGAAAACAGGTTTCGATAATAGGGTACATACATCACTGATTGTTCAATAAGCGTTTTAAGCCGTTTAGCCTGAAGTTCCAACAAATCGTCTCTTGATAAATATTGGGTCCTCTCCAGCCAATTACGAACACTAACGGTATTATGCCCTTTGATTAACTCATGTAATGGAAACACTGCTCCGGAAATCAGGGCGGTATAAAAATCATGTCGCGAATAATATGAAAGATTGACAGTCATTTTTTGTCCATTTTATTAATGCTGAAGTAGGCATCAAGCCATTTCTCACGAACACTGCACCAACTATATTCTTTAATACCTTGCAATCCATTCTCTATCACATTCCTGTACAGGGTATTATCAGTTAGCAGCCGTGAAACTGCTTGTGCCAAAGATACGTCGTCATCTACCGGCACAAGTAGCCCATTCACCTCTTCCTTGATCAAACAGGGAATACCGCCAACCCGGGTGCTGACAACAGGGATGCCTGTCGCCATCGCTTCCAGTATTGATATTGGCATATTGTCAGTCCTGCTTGGGTTAATCGCAATCTGGGCCGTCTTGTACAAAGCTGCGATCTCTTTTCGTTCAAGCGTACCTGTAAATGAAACAAAAGAAGAAACATTCAGCTCTCTTGCAAGCTTTTCGAGCTTCTCTTTCTCCGACCCGGAACCTGCAATAGTTAACCGGGCATGAGGAAACTCTTTGCGTAAACGAGCGAATGCCCTTATCGCAGTGTCAATACCATACACATATTCGAGATTTCTGGTAACAACCAAATGGGGCCATTCTGATTTTTTCTCCCCCTCCCTTAACGCTGAATTACGCGGCGAAAAACACGATAAATCTACAAAATTCGGAATCACTTTAGTATCAATGCCATGAGCATCAAAAATTTTTTCAAGAAATTCTGATGGAACA
Organism: Gammaproteobacteria bacterium; assembly: GCA_013151355.1. Classification (GTDB taxonomy): domain Bacteria; phylum Pseudomonadota; class Gammaproteobacteria; order SZUA-152; family SZUA-152; genus SZUA-152. The sequence goes on along the minus strand of JAADIL010000197.1, from coordinate 1,361 downwards.
ATTAGCTCATCAGCCCTTTTCAAGGTAGGTGCAATCCAAAACCAGGATTTCTCAAGAAAAGACTCCGCCGCCCCTCCGTGGTAATGTACCAGAATTGGCAGTCTGCGCAGAACAGCAATCCAGATCGCAGGCGCTGCAAACAAATGCCATGACCATCCTGAGTTCGCAAATACATGTACCAGATTTGCGCCCTTAAGTGCGCGCCAAACCTGTGCCATATAATATCCCAGCCGAAATACAGCTCTGACACCTTTGAAATGGGTGATCCAATACGGTTTGTAGGGAGAGTTAACGGGAACAACTTGCACATGTATACCGCTCTGTCGCAGTTTCTCAACCAATGCCTGTGCCTGGTCTGCCATTCCTCCTCGTGGTGGCGGCACAGGTGCCACTAACACAACTTCAGGCGGCGATTTCGTGCTCACTCTGACAAAATCCCGGTCAGTCGCGCGTAGGTTCCTCCGTATAGTGCAACACTCTTTTTCCAGGTGCGTTCCTGCTCTACAAACTGACGTGATTCCGCTTGCCTTTTCCCCCAGTTTTCCCGTTGACGAAATAGCTCAACAACCGTTTTGGCAAGCTCCGCCACATCACCAGCCGGGAAAAGCTCACCGTTTTCCCCTGGACGAATCAATTCGCGATGCCCACCAACATCCGAGGCGACTACAATCTTCCCCTGTGCCATTGCCTCCAGTGGCTTGAGTGGCGTCACCAATTCGGTTAACCGCATCGAAATACGTGGATAAACGAACATATCGATCAAACTGTAGTAAGACTGAATTTCATTATGTGGAACGCGTCCAGTGAAAACAACTTTTTCTTCCAGACCAAGTTTTCCGACAAGTTTTTTCAGCTCTTTCTCCTGCGGCCCTCCCCCCACGAGAACAAGATGCGTTTCCGGTTCATCCTCAAGAATCATTGCCAGGGATTCCAACAACAACGGCAAACCTTCATACGCATAAAAAGAGCCGATAAACCCCAGTACGTTTTTTCCTTCCAGACCAAGTCTGGACACCAATACCCTGTCAGAGGAATTCTGGATTGTAAATTTTTCTATATCGACGGCATTGGGTATGACTGTTATCTTTTCTTTATCGATGCCTCGAGTAATAATGTCGTTTCGTAAACCCTCGCATATTGTCGTTACCGCGTCCGCTTTTTTCAACGCATAAGTTTCCAGAGCATGCGTCAGCTTATATCTGAGCCCTCCTTCAACGCTTGTACCATGATCGACGGCCGCATCTTCCCAAAACGCACGAACCTCATATACAACCGGAATTTTAAAAGCCTTACCCACTTTTAGTGCCGCCAGAGCATTAAGCACAGGAGAATGCGCATGAATAATATCTGGCTTGACATCC
>JAADIL010000108.1 GCA_013151355.1 Gammaproteobacteria bacterium | reverse complement strand
ATTTATTATGTTTGTTGATTCATCACTTAGCGTCGTAGTGCTGGCCGCCGGTCAGGGTACACGCATGAAATCCACCTTACCTAAAGTATTGCACTGTATTGCAGGTCGGCCATTGGTGGAACACGTCATCACTGATGCGCTGGAATTGGGCGCAACGGATATACATATTGTATTTGGTCACGGTGGTGAACAGGTGCAACAGGCCTTGTCGGCTTATGATCTCAACTGGGTTGAACAGACAGAACAGCTTGGTACTGGCCACGCTGTTGAGCAGGTTCTGCCCGCCATCCCCGATGATCATCTGGTGTTGCTGTTATACGGTGATGTACCGCTGATTACCGTGCAGACGCTGCAACGACTTATTGCCGCCGCTGCTACGGGTGATGCCTTGGCCTTGCTGACGGCACAATTGGCAGACCCCACCGGCTATGGTCGTATCGTGCGTGATGCCGGGGAAAAGGTGCAATGCATTGTCGAGCAAAAAGATGCCAGTACAGAACAACTGGCCATTGATGAAATCAATACCGGCATGTTGGCAGTAAAAGCGGACAGACTGAAAAAATGGATTGCCGCACTGGATAACAACAATGCCCAGGGTGAATTCTATTTGACGGACATTGTTGGTTTTGCCGTGGCGGATGGCATCATTATCAACACTGCAAACCCGGATGAAATTTGTGAAATTGAAGGTGTGAACAACAAACGCCAACTGGCTGAGTTGGAGCGGGCCTATCAACTACGGCAGGCACGACAGCTAATGGATGCTGGTTTGACCCTGCGAGACCCGGCTCGTTTTGATTTACGCGGCGAACTCATCATTGGCCGGGATGTTGAAATTGATATCAACGTGCTCATCGAAGGTCGGGTGGAACTGGCGGATGGTGTACAGATTGGCCCCAACGTCATACTGAAAAATGTCAGCATCGGTGCAGGCACACAAATACACGCCAACAGCCTGTTGGAAGAAAGCACCACGGGTACACGGTGCGATATTGGCCCGTATGCCCGCTTGCGACCGCAGACAAATCTGGCGAACAAAGTAAAAATCGGTAATTTTGTTGAAATCAAAAAATCCAATATTGCGGATGGCAGTAAAGTAAACCACCTGAGTTATGTGGGTGATACGACGATGGGTAGCGATGTGAACGTGGGTGCAGGTACGATTACCTGTAATTACGACGGAGCGAACAAGTATCAGACGATTATTGGTGATAACGTATTCATCGGCTCCGACACACAGCTCGTTGCGCCTGTGGTTGTCGCCGACGGAACGACTATTGGTGCAGGGTCCACTATCACCAAAGACACCTCGGCGGGAGCTTTAACTCTGAGTCGGGCAGAACAAGTGTCGGTAAAAGGTTGGAAGCGACCCAAAAAGAAGAAGCTGTAAACGGATAGTGCATGTAAATTTGAGTATATATTAACCAATTTCAGGAATAAATCAGATGTGCGGAATTGTAGGAGCTGTTGCGGATAGAGACGTAGTACCCATTTTGGTGGAAGGTTTGCGTCGTCTTGAATATCGTGGTTATGACTCCGCAGGTGTTGCCGTACTGGATGGTGCAGACAAACTGGACCGTGTGCGCTCCATGGGCAAGGTCGCAGCGCTGGTGGAAGCAATAGATGGAAAGCTTAAAGGTAAAGTGGGTATTGCACATACCCGCTGGGCCACTCACGGCGTGCCGAGCCAAAACAATGCCCACCCTCATGTTTGTCGCGATGTTGTATCGGTAGTACATAACGGCATTATCGAAAACCACGAACAGTTGCGTGAAATGCAAACCCGGGCAGGACATATTTTTACCTCGGAAACCGACACGGAAGTTGTGGTTCATCAGGTCTACGACTATCACGTTGAACAAGGCAAAGACCTGCTGTCGGCAGTGCGTGCTGCTGTTGCTGATTTTGAAGGTGCGTATGCCCTGGGGGTGATCAGCGCAAATGAAGAAGGGCGCCTGGTCACCGCGCGTCGGGGTAGCCCGCTGGTAATCGGTGTGGGTATCGGTGAATATTTTATTGCTTCGGACGTGGCTGCATTGTTACCCGTCACACAACGATTTATCTTTTTGGAAGAAGGTGATATCGCGGACATTCGTCGCAGCAGTCTGGTTATTTACAATGCCCAGGGCAACGAAGTACAGCGCCCCATCAAAGAAAGCGAACAGTCCGCCGATGCCGTGGATCGTGGCGAATATCGCCATTACATGCTCAAGGAAATCTATGAGCAACCCCAGGCCATTGCAGATACCCTGGAAGGTCGTATTAGCGGCGGACGAGTATTGGAGCAGGCTTTTGGCGCAGGGGCATCAGAGATTTTTGACAAGGTGCAGGGTGTTCACATCATCGCCTGTGGTACCAGTTACCATTCGGGACTGATTGGCCGTTATTGGCTGGAATCCATTGTTGGCATCCCGTGCAGTGTTGAAGTCGCCAGTGAATTTCGTTATCGCAAACCGGTTGTACGTAATAACTCCCTCATTGTCACCCTGTCACAATCGGGCGAAACGGCGGATACGCTGGCCGGTTTACAAGAAGCCAAACGTCTGGGTTTTGGTCACTCCCTGTCAATCTGTAACGTGCCAGAAAGTTCGCTGGTACGAGAATCTGACCTCGTGTTGCTAACGCGGGCAGGTCCGGAAATTGGTGTTGCCTCCACCAAGGCGTTTACGACACAGCTGGTGGCGCTGATGCTGTTAGTGATCACCCTGGGCAGGCGTAATGGCCTGTCGGTAGAAGATGAAGCCCGGATGGTCGGCGAGCTGGAAAAACTGCCGGGTGAAATTGATCGGGTATTAAAACTCGACAAACCCATCCAGGAAATTGCCCAACAGTTTGCCGACAAACACAACGCCTTGTTTTTAGGGCGCGGCGCACAATACCCGGTGGCCATGGAGGGAGCGCTCAAACTCAAAGAGATCTCCTACATTCATGCCGAAGCCTATCCTGCGGGTGAACTGAAGCATGGCCCGCTGGCGCTGGTGGATGAAAATATGCCCATTATTGCGGTGGCACCCAATAATGAATTATTGGAAAAATTAAAATCCAACTTGCAGGAAGTGCGTGCCCGGGGTGGCGAATTGCTGGTATTTGCCGACATGCACTCCGAACTGCAACAGGCCGATGGCATACAGGTATTAAATGTTGCACCGGTGGATGATGCCATGTCGCCTATCGTGTATACCATTCCTCTGCAATTATTGTCCTACTACGTGGCCGTACTTAAAGGCACGGACGTGGACCAGCCTCGTAACCTCGCGAAATCGGTTACCGTGGAATAAAGCCTGCGCATAAATATTATCGGCGACAAAAAAATAAAGTCATTTGCGGGTAACCGGGAATTAAGAAACGTGTATGTTCCTTAATCTCCCAGCTCTGGGGGAAGAATCTCATACTGTGGGACACCATCCGGAAACACAGCCCATTTGGGGGCTGATGAAGTATAAATAGCCATCCGGGGAGAGAATTCATCGCTATCATCCAGCGTTGACGCTGCTACAGAATAAAAATTACCGACTGTTACTTCCACACATAACGTTGCACCACAATTACCACAGAACTGATGATTCATGTCTTTTCCAGAATCCCCAGGGCGGGTGAAATTTGACGGTGTACCTTTGGTAAATTTGAATTTATTGACCGGTACCCATAACCCAAACCATTTATCGGAACCGGTATGTGCCTGGCATTCTTTACAATAGCAAAATGCTGAATTAACAGGTTCTCCTTCAAAACAATACTCTACATTTCCACAACTGCATTTTCCTTTATATTTTTTCATATCAGCCTCAAAACAGTCTTAAAAATTGTGCCAGGTTTTCACTTCATGCATGAAAATAACGACCTTCAGGTGGTGTGCCAAACAAACTCATTGCAGCTTGCATTTCATCTTCAGGAAATTTTTCTATTGATTTTTTATGTGAATCAATAGATTCCCATTTTTCAATCACTACAAAGTTTGATTGTTTTTCGTTATTTCGTAAGACTTCGCAGGAAATGCAGCCCTCTGACGACAATATGTATGGCAACAAAGATTTTAAAAACTTATAAAGTTCATCTGCTTTATTTTCAGCAGCTTCAAACTCATTTATACGTGTAATACCCATAAAACATCCTTTGCCAAATAATTGCCAGTCATGGATCGAGAGATGGATTATAAACCTGTTCTACTGACAGCGTACTGTCAGTAGAAATATTTTTGACCTCATTTTTTTCACGCTATGTCTTGGGGACGTGCACGTCCCTTAATGCCTGTAGAGAACGTTGAATTTTGTGACTGGCGAGGTGTGACGAGGCCATAGATGGTCGAAAATAGAACACTGCAAAACAGGTGTCAGCTACAAGGCAAGCCATCATTCAGGTCGCTCAGTTGGGAGGGTTTTCAGCAAGGAAGGTTCATGCCCTTCTCTTTT
>JAADIL010000122.1 GCA_013151355.1 Gammaproteobacteria bacterium | reverse complement strand
TTTTTATTGTGTACAACGAAATGATTGTCGTGAATTTCGTCCGGCAGATGCAATTGATGCGGTTTATGCCCAAACGTTGCGTGAGGCGATGGAAAAAGGCGTGGAAGCTATTGCCTGGCAGGCAGATGTTAGTGTGAGAGGCATTTGTCTGACAAAAGTCATGCCGGTTTGTGTGTAACAATTAAAGATTGTTTGAATGTGAATTAAGCGTTAAAACACCAATGCCATTAAGTTAGGGACGAGCCACGCCCCTTAAGCACACCCGGTCAAAAATCGGGACTACCTGGGAGCCTGTCACTTTGTCAAATCCAGCGCTTATAACTCACCATTTGTCAGCACCACTACAACATAACCTCCTAAGGGACGTGCACGCAATAAGGTCCCGATCTTGCATCTCATCTTCAGCCCGTCTTTGCCCGTTCTTCAATCACAAAAGCTTCTTCAATCACAAAAGCTCGAAATAGAACGACTATTCCTGCACTTTTGTTCAATCAGAACGAACAAATACAGACTAAATATGAGCGCCAGACCGGGATCTTATTGCGTGCACGTCCCTGATACACTGGAACGATTGTCCGGGAGCTTAAGCCCCTGGATTCCGGCTAAAAGCATGCCGGAATGACTGTGTTTTCAGTAAAAAGCCCTAACGGGGTGATTTAGCGCTTAATTCACATTTGACTGTGCATCAACAGGAATTTCATCGAGTTGAGTATTATTTTTTGTCCTGGTTGATATCAGCATTGCGGTAAGCTCGTCGTGCGGCATAGGCCGGGCAATGTGATATCCCTGAATGTATTCACATCCCATGCGGCTTAATTCATCCTGTGAAACCTGGTCTTCGACCCCTTCGGCGACAACTTCCAGTCCCAGATCATGTGCGAGACTGACCGTGGCGCGCACAATTGACGCATCACTTTCATCTTTCGCCATATTCAGCACAAATGATTTGTCGATTTTCAGTTCATCGACGGGTAGTTGTTTCAAGTAACCTAACGAGGAGTAACCTGTTCCGAAGTCATCAATGGAGAGACGTACGCCAAGATCGTCCAGTCCCTTGAGCAATTTTTTGGCGTGCGCCGGGTCCGTCATCATTGCTGTTTCGGTGATTTCCAGACAGAGTTTATCCGGGGCAATTTCCCAATAATTGAGCAAGTTGGAAATTTGGCTGCCCAGTGTTTCATCATGCAGATTCCGTGCAGACAGATTAACGGATACCGTGAGATATTTTCCCATGTCGCGCCATTCGGCACATTGTTTGATGGCGGTGCGCAATACCCAATCCGTTAGCGATTGAATCAGACCGGTTTGCTCGGCAATTTCAATAAACGTATCGGGTGGAATGAATCCTTGTTGCGGGTGTATCCAGCGGGCCAGCGCTTCAACGCCGCTAATTTTATTGAGGCGCACATCAAACTGGGGCTGGTAATGTAGTTGAAGTTCTTCGTTGTGTATGGCGTTGCGCAAATCATGTGTTAACCGCAGGCGCTCGGCACTGTTATTGTCCTGGCTGGCATCGTAGAGGGTGGAGTCGATGGCCAGTCTTTTGGCAGTGTGCAAGGCCGTTTCTGTTTTCTGAATCAGTTCTTGTGCACTGTTTGCATGTTCCGGAAAAATAGCGATACCCAAAGTGGCGTGTACGTAGAGGCTGTGGCCATTAATTTCATAAACGGGTTCAAAATTTTCCAGTAATTTGTGACGAATATTTTCTGCGTTATTAATTTCGTTGTGTTTTATCATGACAGAAAATTTGTTCCCGCCAAACCGGCCGATGTGCCCTGAATTACGCAAGGTGTGTTTTAAGCGTTGGGTAACCTGGTTTAATAAAATATCTCCACTTTTGTGCCCGAGGCTGTCATTGATTTCTTTGAGTGCATCGATATCGACCAGACAAAAAAGCAATTCTTCATTATTGGTTTTGGCTGATTCCATCGCTTGCTGGACGCTGCGCCCAATGGCTGCCCGGTTGGGTAATCTGGTGAGGAGGTCATGGCTGGCCTGGTATTCCAGTTGTGTGTTTTTTTCACTGATTTGCAGGAATAGTCTGGCGAGTAAAAGTGCGGCCCAGACAGAAATCCAGATGCTGATCAACAGGGTTGTGCTAAATGGGCTGCCGACATAACTAAAAAAAGTCGATATATCACTGCTGTCCCGGAGGTAAGTGTTGGCGATAATGTACTGGCTGTCAGGTACCGGGTCTGCGGACCACAAGTATTCCTGTTTGCCAATAGTAAAGCTGCCTTTCTGAGTTTTACTGGTACCGGGTTGAATTAAAAGCTTTGTTAATAAATGCTTGCCAAGGTTAAAGCTGCCGCCTGGCAGTATTTTTTTCTGCGAGGCATCGATGATGCTGAAAACATTATCGCTATTTTCGTGATGCGGCACGATGTGTTGAAGCTGGGCCAACAGCGGCAGTGACTTGTCCAGCATTTCTATCAGGTGTTCATTACTTTTGTGTAAACGTACCTGTTCAATATGCCGGGTGTATTCGCGTGCACTGATGTAGGCAACAGCACTGAAGATGCTGACGACCATCAAACTGATGGTAACAAATGACAGTATCAGTTTGAGTCGTAGTGACATTGACCAGGATATTCAGAACGACAATTATTTTTGATAAGTACTGATGTCTGCAAGGGCATAAACTGGACAGGAGCGTAATGTCGCAGCAAGCAGATTAACAATGCCAAAGATGCCCAGTAACCAGCGCACCACATCATTACTGATGTAACTTGTATCGACAAAACCAATGTAAATCAGTGCGACGCCGATAAGTGTGCGTACAGCAATGTCGATATTGTGAAGGTTTCGTTTGATAGCCATTGTTTTTGGTGATTGTTTTTTTGGTGTAGATACCAATATGTCTGTTTCTGACGACGGTTTTGAGTGGTGGTTTTGTCAAACCACAAACCAGCAAATACTGCTTTGCCAGGGCTTGGCCAACTGCCTGTTTATTGCTACAACCTTAGCGGTGTGAAAATGGAAAAACTTTAATTTTTTAGTGGGTTATGCGGGTTACCCAGAGGTGGGTTTGTGGGGGATAGTTTTTTCAGGATTAAGGATATTATGGGGGTCAAAAATCTGTTGAATGTCCTGCATCAGGCGCAGGGTCGGGGTTGGAATTTCACGGGCGACAAATTCCCGTTTTACCAGGCCGATGCCATGCTCTCCGGAAAGAGTGCCGCCCAGCCCCAGCACCAGTGAAAAGACGGCATCCAGGCAGGCCTCGGCGCTGGCCAGTTGGCGGGGGTCGTCCGGGTCCACCAGCAGGTTCACATGGATATTGCCGTTGCCAGCATGGCCAAAATTAACGATGGTGACTTCGTGTTGCTGTGCCAGTGCTTCCAGTCCGCTCAGCAATGCCGGAATTTTTGAAACAGGTACCACTACGTCTTCGTTGATTTTTTTCGGTGCCACGTTGCGCAATGCGGGGGACAGTGCCTTGCGTGTCGCCCACAGCGCCTGAATTTCTGCCGCCGTGTTGGCGGCTTTCAGGCTCAGCAGGCCGTCGGTCGTGGCGGCCTGACTGACGGCATCCACCATCTCGACCATGGCCGATGCCGGGCCATCCACTTCGATCATCAGTAATGCTCCGGCCCCTTCGGGTAGCCTGGCTGTAGACACTGAGCGCACCATGTCGATGGCTGCACCGTCGATGAATTCCAGTGCACAAGGTACTACCGGCTGTGCCATGATGCGCGATACGGCTTGTGTTGCCGAGGCAATATCGGCGTAAATTGCTTGCAGGGTACGTTTGGTTTCGGGCAGGGGGGTGAGTTTGAGCGTGGCCTCGGTGATAATTGCCAGGGTGCCTTCGGAGCCGATTAACAGGCGCGTGAGGTCGTAACCCACTACGCCCTTGGTGGTGCGTGTGCCGGTGCGGATTTCTTCTCCGGTTCCGGATACTGCACGTAGTCCCAGTGTGTTTTCCCGTGGCGTGCCATATTTTACCGCTCGTGGTCCTGCTGAATTGTAGGCAAGATTGCCGCCTACTGTGCATACCGCTGCACTGGTGGGGTCCGGTGGCCAGAAAAAACCATGTGTTGCTGCGGCTTCCTGCACGGCCTGATTGGTGACGCCAGGCTCCACCACCATCAGGCGGTCGTCCGGTGAAATTTCCAGAATGCGTGCCATGTGTTCGGTGGAGAGTACGATGCCACCGCTTATGGGCACCGTCGCCCCGGTGGTACCGGTGCCACGACCACGGGTAACCAGCGGAATTTTGTTGCGATAACAGCACTGCACAATGGCAACGATTTCATCGTGACCGCGAGGGAATACCACCAGTCCGGGCAGTGCTTGTTCACGACTGTTGTCATAACCATAGGCCAGCCGGTCACTGACCGCAGTGAGCACCTGATTGGCACCCAATAATTGAATCAGTGTCCGGGTGACATCAGCGGGAATGTCCATCAAGGGGTTTGTCTGAATGCGGACAGCGGGTGAAAAATTGTGTTGGTTTTACAGGTATTCAAATATCTTCACCACGCGCTTTACGCCGGAAATTTCGCGGGCGATAGCGGCAGCCTGATTGCCGGTTTCTTTTGTCACCAGTCCCATGAGGAATACGCTGCCGTCTTCAGTCACCACCTTGATGCGTGTGGAATCGAAGCCTTTGGTGGTGATCATTTGTGTTTTTATTTTTGAAGTAATCCAGGTGTCGTTGGTGCGTGAAGAAAGCCCGGTGAGGTCTGCAACACGAATCTCATTGTGTACGCGGCGCACCTTGTCGAGGTTGCGCACGATATCCACCACCTTGTCGCGTGTTGCCCTGGAGAGCGCCTCGCCCGTCAGCAGCACCACACGATTGAAACTGGTGATGTTGATGTGTACACGTTTGGCCATTTTGACGTCGGCGTAAATGGCATCTTTGGCTTTGGTTTCGAT
>JAADIL010000230.1 GCA_013151355.1 Gammaproteobacteria bacterium | reverse complement strand
TGGATAATCTGACGGCTGTGATTCACGTCTTCTTTTGCCTCACCGCCTGCCAGTTTTTGCCGCGCGCCACCGATGGTGAAGCCATGCTCATACAACAGGCTGCGAATTTGACGAATCATGATGACATCATGACGCTGGTAATAACGTCGGTTACCGCGACGTTTCACCGGTTTTAATTGCGGAAATTCCTGCTCCCAATAACGCAATACATGCGGCTTGACGCCGCACAGCTCGCTCACTTCACCGATGGTGAAATAGCGTTTACCGGGTATGGGGGAAGTTCGTTATTGTTGGCTGCTTCCAGCATAGGCCTCAACTCGTGCTTTCAGTTTTTGGCCTGGGCGAAAAGTCACTACCCGACGTGCGGAAATAGGAATTTCCTCACCGGTTTTCGGGTTTCGACCGGGACGTTCATTTTTGCTGCGTAAATCAAAATTTCCAAAACCCGATAATTTCACCTGGCTGCCACTTTCCAGTGCATCACGAATTTCTGCGAAAAAAAGCTCAATTTCCTTTGCTTCGCGTTTGTTCAGGCCCAGCTCTTCATACAGCTTGTCTGCCATTTCAGCTTTGGTTAACGCCATGCTTTTTTCTCACTTATTATCGCAGCTATTGGTTGAAACAATTTGTCGTATCGTAGTTTTGTCCGTAATTTATTGTCGTAACGTTGCGTCCAGCTGGTCTGTTAATGCCGCGAGTATGGGGGCCATGGCCTCCTCGACATCTGTCTCCTCGAGTGTGCGTGAGCGTTCCTGGAAGGTCAAGCTAAACGCAACACTTTTTCTACCGGAATCAATGCCTTTGCCTTGATACACGTCAAATAACTGGAAGTTATCCAACAAGTCGGTAGCGGCATTTTTCACCACATCCTTAAGCTGATTCAGAGGTATTTTTTCGTCGATCACCACAGCCAGATCGCGACGGATAGATGGAAATTTCGATAAAGCCGAAAACTGTGGGATTGCCGCATTTTCGAAACATTTCAGTGCAATTTCGAACAAAAACACCTTTTGTGACAAACCGAGTCTGGTCTCCAGTGCGGGATGCAAGGTACCAATGCTGCCGATTTTTTCACCGCTGTCGCTATAAATTGCCGCAGATTGACCGGGGTGTAGCGCGGATTTTTCTTCGGCCACGAACGTGAATTTCTCAATGTCCGAGACGGTTGCCAACAGACTTTCCACATCGCCCTTGAGATCAAAAAAATCTGTCGGGCGTGGTTTTTGCGCCCATTGCTCGGGAACATGATTCCCGGTAACAACACCAGACAGATAATTTTCCTGTTTTATTTCATTACCTTGTGGAACAAACTTCAGGCCCGACTCGAAAAATTTTACATCCACCTGCTGGCGATTCAGATTGTGTAATACAGCCTGCACCAGCCCCGGCCAGTGGCTGGTACGCATCACCGACATGTCGGCCGAGATCGGGTTTGTCAGCGCAATGCCAGATTGCTCAGGATCAAACAGCTGCTGTAGTTCCGGATCAATAAAACTGTAGGTAATGGCTTCCTGATAGCCACGGTTGACCAGAATGTCCTGCAAACGCGACAGCGGAACACAGCCTTCCGGAATCGGCTGGATATACGCGGCAGATTGCGGCAGCGTGGTCGGCAGATTGCCATAGCCATAAACCCGAGCAAGCTCCTCGATGAGATCTTCTTCAATGTTGATATCAAAGCGAAAGCTCGGGGCAGTAACCTGCCAGTTTTCACCTTCTGCGGTTACCGTCATCCCCAGCCGGGTGAGAATATCGACTACATCATCCGCAGAAATCGCCTGCCCCAGAACACGTTCAATGCGCCCGGCCCGCAGCAAAACAGTATTGCGTGTCGGCATGCACGCATCGTGAACAACTTCAACCACCGGGCCAGCCGCCCCACCTGCTGTCTTTAACAACAATGCAGCAGCACGCGCCAGCGCACGCTGCTGTAGCGCCGGGTCAACCCCCCGCTCAAAGCGATGCGATGAATCCGTGTGCAAACCATAACTGCGTGCTCGCCCGGCAATGCTGAGCGGATTGAAAAAGGCACTTTCCAGCACAATGGAGGTGGTTGTGTCGCTCACCGCAGAATCCGCACCCCCCATGATGCCCGCCAACGCCAGTGGCGTTGTTTCATCGGCAATAATCAGTGTACCAGGCAGCAGGTCAATTTGTTGCCCGTCCAATAAACTCAGCGACTCACCCTGCTCCGCGTGACGCACCTGAATAGCGCCATTAATTTTGGTGAGGTCAAAGGCGTGCATGGGCTGGCCCAGCTCCAGTAACACAAAATTGGTGATATCTACCACCAACCCCAGGCTGCGCAAGCCGCTGCGTCGTAGCGCTTCCTGAATCCACACAGGGGTGGCAGCCGCAGGATCAATGCCTTCGATCACCTGACACAAATAACGCGGACAATCCTCAGCGGCCGTGATGGCCACCGGGAATTGTTTATCAGAGGTAATTTTTACCTCACCACCCTCGTCTGCGGTCACCGTGGTTTTGCACAGCGTGGCAACTTCCCGCGCAATGCCTGCGATACCCAGGCAATCACTGCGATTGGGCGTAAGACTCAATTCAATCGACTGGTCGTCTAACCAGAAATATTCTCGAATATCCTTACCGATGGGTGCATCCACCGGCAATGCCATCAAGCCATTCACACCCTCGCCCATGCCCAGCTCTTTTGATGAACACAGCATGCCAAAAGATTCCACACCGCGCAGTTTGGCTTTTTTGATGTTCATGCCACCCGGCAGTATTGCGCCTACTTTGGCGACAGGTACAAACATATCGACGGCCACATTGGATGCACCGCAAACGATTTGCAGGTATTCACTGTCGCCCACATCAACCTGACATACTTGCAACTTGTTGGCATCCGGATGCGGTTCAATATTTTTCACCTGACCCACAACGGTACTGGTAAACTCACCCGCAACAGGCTCAATGGCCTCGACTTCCAGGCCCGCCATGGTCATTAGTACAGAGAGTTCTTCTGTGCTAATTTTTGGATCAACCCACTCACGCAACCAGTGCTCACTGAATTTCATTGTTTGTTTACTCTGCCTTTTAAATATGAATTAAGCGCTAAAAATACGCTACTTTTAAAAAAATCACCGGGTATTTAACGCAGAGATCGCAGAGACGCAGAGGCACAGAGTTTTTAGTGCCTTTCTCTGCGACCTCTGCGTCTCTGTGGCCTCTGCGTTCATAACATGCCATTTGTCAGTACCACTCAATATCATTTCCCCCGGCACCAGAACGCTGGTCCGGGAGGCAAGGCTCTGGACTCCCGCTAAAAACATACGAAATGACGGTGTTTTCAGTAAAAAAAGTGTTAATTAGCCCTTAATTCACATTTAATTTTCTGGGGGGATTCAATTCCCCGCAGCTTGCTGCGAATGCCGTCATTCTGGCACAGGCCAGAACCCAGAGGTTGAACCCCCTGGACACCGGCCTTCGCCAGTGTGACGTTAATATTCCGTCAACTTGCTGCGGGGTCGTTTATTTGAACTGGCGCAAAAAACGCAGGTCGTTTTCAAAAAACAGTCGCAAATCATTCACGCCGTAGCGCAACATCGCAAGACGCTCCACGCCCATACCAAAGGCAAAGCCGGTAAATTTTTCGCTATCCACATTCACATGCGACAACACTTCCGGATGCACCATGCCGCACCCCAACACTTCCAGCCAACCGGTATGACTGCACACACGACAACCCTTGCCGCTGCACATCACGCATTGAATATCCACTTCTGCGGAAGGCTCGGTAAACGGGAAATACGATGGACGAAAACGCACCGAAAGATCCTGCTCAAAAAAGTGTCGCAGGAATTCATCGATAATGCCTTTCAGGTCGGCAAAGGTCACCCGGTCATCCACCAGCAAACCTTCCACTTGATGAAACATGGGCGTGTGGGTCAGGTCAGAGTCACAGCGATAAACCCGGCCGGGGGCGATAATACGCAATGGCGGTTCACGCTCGGCCATTACCCGCACTTGCACGGGTGAAGTATGTGTACGCAACACCGTGTGCTCATCAAAATAAAAGGTGTCGTGCATGGCCCGCGCCGGATGTGATTCAGGAATATTCAGCGCCTCGAAATTATAATAATCGTTTTCGATCTCCGGCCCTTCCGCGACTTCAAAACCTGACTGGGTAAAAAGGGCTTCGATACGGCGCAATGTGCGGGTTACCGGGTGCAAGCCGCCGTTCTGTTGTCCTCGTCCTGGCAGGGTGACATCCACAGATTCTGTTGCAAGTCGGGCATTCAACTCGGCAGCTTTTAATGTTTCATGGCGAGACTCAATAGCCTTTTGCACAGACTGCCTGGCAAGATTGACCACCTTGCCTGCATCACGGCGTTGCTCTGCTGGCAGCTTGCCCAAAGTCTTCATCTGTTGGGTCAACACACCTTTTTTACCCAAAAAATGTACTCTGACTTTATCCAGTTCCGTCAGGTCATTGGTGGCACTGATTGCTCGTTGCGCCCCGGTTACCAGTTTATCCAGATCTTGCTGCACATCATTCCCCAAACAATTAATGGTGGTTGCGTTTGAAACCGGCCACACTAAAAACCGGCTCAATAAAAAAGGGAAAGGTGTTGGCCTTTCCCTTTTGCTTTCTTTATGCGGTCAAAACAGCGGTCAATACACATTGCCGCCCACGAATGAGCGACAAACAAATGATTAAGCCGCGAGATTTGCCCTGGCTTTTTCAGCCAGTTCAGCAAAGGCCTTTTTATCAAAAACCGCAATATCCGCCAGCATCTTGCGATCGACTTCAATTTCGGCATTTTTCAGACCGTTGATAAATCGGCTGTACGACAATCCACATTCGCGAGCTGCCGCGTTGATACGGGCAATCCACAATGCGCGAAACTGACGTTTGCGTTGACGACGGTCACGATAGGCATATTGACCGGCTTTGGTCACCGCCTGAACGGCAACCCGATAGACGTTTTTGCGAC
>JAADIL010000139.1:4525-5272 GCA_013151355.1 Gammaproteobacteria bacterium | reverse complement strand
CCGTCAGCGGTTTTGATTTTGCCGGGCAAATTGGCCAGGTCGGTTTACGTGGTGAATTCACCCACAGCAATACCAGGCTGGATGGTGATTATCAGCGTTTTGTTATTGGTGCTGATTACAGCCCGGGTAACAGCCTGACGCTGGCGCTGGAATATTATTTCAACGGCCTGGGCGCCAGTGATCCCGATGCCTATCAGATTGCTCGCTGGTCAAATGGCGAATTGCAAAGCCTGGGTCGCCACTACCTGGGCAACTTTTTTGGTTATGACTTTACCCCGTTGTTGTTACGCTGGAATAATTATCTTATTGTGAATCTTGATGATAACAGTGTTTTTGGTTTTCACAGTCTGGTGTATTCCCTGTTTGATGATGTGGACCTGACGCTTGGCGTACAGCTTCAGTCGGGTTCAGAAAAAAGTGAATATGGTCAGTTACAGGATGTTTATTACACTCAGCTGCAATGGTTTTTCTGATCAGGTCAGGAATAGAAATTAAATAACTTTTATCGTTTATTAATTTCCTGGAACCGCTTTACATTGCCTGGCCTGAAATTTTTTTCACCACAGAGGTCATAGAGATTCACAGAGACTAATTTTCCCGTCATTTTATGCCTGGTATACACAACATCCATCGCCGCACCTGCGATAGCGCCTGTTAGGGACGTGCACGCAATAACATCCCGATCTTGCATCTCATCTTCAGCCCGTCTTCGCCTAAAGCGCCTACTGTTGGTGCCCGTTCTTCAAT
>JAADIL010000139.1:0-4450 GCA_013151355.1 Gammaproteobacteria bacterium | reverse complement strand
CCCCTTACCTACATCCCTGTAGGCAATCAGAACGAACAAATACAGACTAAATATGAGCGCCAGATCGGGATGTTATTACGTGCGCGTCCCTTACTTCATTAATATCTCCCTCTGTGTACCTCTTGACCTCTGTGGTGAAAATCAATCCTTGCTCATCATGGAGGAAACAAGCGGTGACAAAGAAGATTAACCGGCTTTTATTGGTGCACGAGGAACAACAAAAGCGACCACTTGCTTGTAATGCCGGATGATTTGATGTGCCCGGTTTCAGGGTTTGTTACGTTGTGAAAACCATTGTCCCAATATAATGACAAGTGATACAACACCCAGTAACAATATGGTTAACCCGATGCGCCGGTTTTCACTGGACGCCAGCTCACTGCCGAAATGTGCCAGCAAAAAACTTGCGGGCAGAATACCGGCAAAGGTAGCAATGGCAAAACGCCAGAATTTCAATGGTGTAAGCCCCGCAGCATAACTGACCATGTCGAAAGAAATAAACGGCAACAGACGCGAGGAAAAAACAATGCCCATCAGTGCATTTTGTGACCCCAGGAAACGTTGAAAATAGTGATTGCTGATTTTGTTTTTCAGGACATCGGCACCCAGCAGCCGTGCGGTAAAAAAGGCAACGATAGCGCCGGTTTCCGAACCGATAACTACATATAGTGTGCCTTCGTAATGTCCATAAGCGGCACCGGCCGCCAATGCAATGGGGGCACTGGGAATGGGACTCATGACGATAGCCATGGTCATCAGGCCAATGATAACCACAGGCCCCCACAGTCCCAGCCCCTGAATCCATTGACGTAATGCCGTGCCATCAGCAAGGAATTCAAGCAGGCCCTGGTGGGAAAATGCGACATAGCCAAGCGCAAAGATAGCAATGACCAACAAAAACCAGAACAGTCGCCAACGTGGCACAGGCATGTTTATGCTACCGGTTATCCGGGCCGTTGCTGGTTAACGGCGGCGTTGCAAGGCTTCGTTATTAATGTCCGCCTGAATTTTACGCGTTTCTTCGGGCCAGCGACTTTTTATGTAGGCGATAACTGCCCGGATATCATTATCATTGAGTGTGCCTTCCCAGGCAGGCATGTCACTTTTGTAGTCAGGTGGCGCGTAGGGAGGCACCATTCCTTTTTTGGTGATGCCAAACAATAATTCATCAGCATGATGCCAGGTATGTCCGGTTTCATCGTGGGGCGGGGCAGGTAATTTACCATCAGGTTTTCGTATTCGCCAATTCTCCTGCCCTTCAAGTTTGGCTCCGTGACACAATGAACAAAAGCGTTGATAGACAAGTTCACCACGTTTTAACTGATCATTTGCAGTCGCTTTTGCATGCATGATGAATGACGCAATCAGTACTATACAAAATAAAGTCATGTGTAAAAAAGGATGTTGACGTTTTTTTGTTTTCAAAAACATGTTCGAAATTCCCCTGTGCAACGGAATTAATAAATGCCGTTTTCGCGCTGCAACCAGCGAATAAAGGGCAGGATAACATCAATATCTTTTCGTGTTGCACCCGGTACCGGTGGCATGTCGCCAAAGCGCCAGTGATGGGCTCGCACACCGTTGAGTGCTGCCTGATAAAATGCCGGATCACCATGATGTGAGGGTTTGTAGAATCCGTGCATCAGCGGTGGGCCCTGGTGGGTACCGTTGCCCCATTTTCCGTGACACCGGGAGCACAGATCCCTGAATTTTTCCATGCCCAGCACATATTTGTAAGGTACTTTCGGCGGGTTATCGACGGAATATTTGTTGGCGGCAATAACGCTCGACAAAGGTGTCAGCAATAAAGTTGATATTGCAAATATGCCAAAAAATAAAAAGCGAAATTTCATCATCATTACCTTTTTGTAATGTCAGGGATCAGGGGTTTATTTCAGGTATTATATAGCTAATGACAATTTGATGTGGCACCTCATAGTGAGGGAGTTTATCGTACATAAAACGCGCCGGGGGGAGCTTGTCTCCTGCTTGTCAGGTCGCACCGGACGCGTGTATTGTTATGCAGGCTCGCTATTCGGACAATTGTTGACAAAATCACTTACAGGCACCTACACTCTGATCTGGTTATGGATATCCTCACACAACATCTTCGTCTATTGCTGATTGTCGCGATTGTACTGTCGCCTGTACAACCATTGTTTGCCATGCAGACAGGTCAGCAGGCTGACGATTCCATGGCCGTTTCGATGGTCCACTCGATGGATGTAATGGCAACCACAGCCAGGATCAGTAATACTGCCCAAAACGATGTAATGGATATGCTGGACGGTGATTGCAACAAACAGGGAAAATGCAGCAACTGCCAGGGTGCCAATCATTGCAGCAGCTGTCCCTTGTCGCCGGGAATCTCTCAAATCATAACGAAACGTACCGAACTGAACACACAGGTTCGACTCACTGTCTCAGACGTTTCACTCCGTAGTACCTACCTCTTGCCGGATTACCGGCCTCCACGCTACTCCTGATTCGTTCAACCTGCGGGGGTTTGCCCGCATGGCTGCGCCTGCGCGTGCATGTTATGAATATTTCAGGAGAATCTGATGATTCTGTTCCATTTGAACCCCCCCGGCCGGGAAGCGGCTGGCGTTAGTTTATTTTCAGGATCGACCACAGTATTTTATCATACTGCTGATGCGGTCGACTTCATGGAAGGAGGGTGATATGCAGTTTAAACAATTATTTTTTCTGTTGATGCTGGGCAGTTTGCTGCTTGTTGGTAATACCGGTGTTGTGTTTGCGGTACCGGAACAGCCAAAACATGTGGCACCAAAGCTGTTACTGCTCAAGGATGCTATTGCCATAACCCTGGCGGATAACCCAGGGCTGGCGGCAATGAAAATCCGTGCCGGGGCTCTCGCAGCAGTTCCTTCGCAACAAGGTTCGTTGCCTGATCCCCGCTTGTCATTGAACATGCTGAATTTACCCATCGACAGTTTTGACTTTAACCAGGAAGGCATGACTCAACTGCAAGTAGGGTTTAGCCAGATGCTGCCATTCCCCGGCAAACTTGCGCTGCGTGAGGCCGTTGCCGAGCATGAAAGTACGGCGGCTCGCTGGCAGGTTGAAGAAGTTCGTCTGAAGCTGGTGCGTGATGTGAAGACGGTGTGGTGGAATCTGTATTTCACGGACCGTGCACTGGAAATCGTGGCTCGAAACAGGGAATTGCTGCGTCAGTTTGTCGATGTTGCACAAACCAAATACAAAGTCGGCAAGGGGTTGCAACAGGATGTTCTGCTTGCGCAACTGGAGTTGTCCAAACTGCATGATAAGACCATTGATTTGCGTGGTTTACGGCGCAATCAGGTCGCTCAACTCAATGCCTTGCTGGACCAGCCTGCAAACAGTTTGGTGCAATTACCCCAACGGATAAAGGAAACGCTGGTGGAGATCACTGATGAAAGTGGTTTGCTGATGCATGCTGCGAAAACCCGTCCCGTGCTGGCCGCAAGTCAAAGCAAGATTGATGCAGCCCGCGCCCGTCTGGGTTTGGCAAAAAAGAGTTACTCCCCCGACTTCAAGTTAGGTGCCGCGTACGGCTATCGTGGTGGAGAAAACATGGACGGCAGCAACCGTGCCGATTTTCTCTCTGTGATGTTCAGTATGAACTTGCCCATCTATGCCGGAGCCCGGCAAGACAAGGCGGTGGATCAGCGGACTTCCCAGGTACTGCAAAACCGGTATGAACTGGATGATGCTCGCGGCCGAGTAGCAGCCGAGGTATCACGTGCACTGGCTGACTATCAGCGATCCCGCGAACAGACCCGTCTGTTCAAACAGGGCATTATTCCCCAGGCCGCGCAGACGGTTGCTTCCATGTTGGCAGCCTATCAGGTGAACAAAGTGGATTTTCTGAATCTGGTACGCGCGCAAATTACCTTGTTCAATTACGAGACCCGTTACTGGAAGGCGTTATCTCAGGGCAATCAGGCGCTGGCACGATTGACAGCGGCCATTGGCAAACAACGTTTGTTTGATGACGATGGAAAAAATAACTGGAATTAGTGCTCTTGACGCTAATCGATCCGAACAAAATTTTGAGGTGAATTCATGAACAAACAAACCCTGATGGTTGCAATACTGGTTGCATTGGCCGTGGGTGGCGGTGGTGGATACTGGCTTGCATCATTCACGGCCCTTGACGCCATGAATACGGTGGGTGATGCCGAACAGGCTCGCAAACCCCTGTTTTACCGGAACCCCATGAACCCGGCCATTACCTCACCAGTACCGGCCCAGGATGAAATGGGTATGGATTATATTCCGGTTTATGCGGACGGGGACAATGCTGGTGATGCTCCCGCAGGCACAGTGAGAATTGATCCGGTTACCGTACAAAACATTGGTGTGCGTACGGCCATTGCAGAGCAACGTACCTTAAGTCGGCATATTCGTGCCGTGGGCCGGGTCGCGTATAACGAAGAACGGTTAT
>JAADIL010000241.1 GCA_013151355.1 Gammaproteobacteria bacterium | reverse complement strand
TTATTTTACTACGGTCACTTTGATGTTACCTTCCCGTCGCAAAACATTAACTCCCACATCGTTGTCGTAACGCTGGAGCAAAACATCAACGGATGTATTGCCCACAGCAAGTTTTTTGATTTCCAGGGAATCCAGCCAGGGCGGTAGCCAGGGTTTGCAAAAAATGATTTGTGGTTGCGGGGTATTGCTTATTTCTATACCCAGGCAGGCCTGTAACAGGGCGAATACCACGGTGCTGGACCAGGCTTGTGGTGCACAGGCCAGTGGATAAAGTGTCGGGCCTTCGCCCTTGCGTTTGAGAAATCCGCAAAACAATTCCGGCATGCGGCGCAGGTCAAGAAACAGGCTGGCTTCAAACAGACCGGTGAGTATTTGCGCAGCTTCTTTGCGGTAGCCGTAGCGGGCAAAACCCAGGGCGATCATGGCGTTGTCATGGGGCCAGACGGCACCGTTGTGATACGACATGGGGTTGTAACGTTTTTCGGCAGTGGCAATGGTGCGCACTCCCCAGCCAGAATAACCGGCTTTGTCCAATAAGGTTTCAACGGTGCGCCGGGCGTGTCGCCGGGTAGCAATGCCGCTGAACAGGGTGTGCCCGGCATTGGAGGAGCGCACCTGGCAGGGGCGTTTGTCACCGTCCAGCGCTAATACATAAGTGCCCAGCTCATCACACCAAAAAGCCTGGTCGAAATGTTTTTTCAATGCGCAGGCTTTTTTTTCCAGTGTTTTGGCCTTGTCATGCTGAGCTAACATTGAATAGAGTTTCGCGGCACAACGCCAAGCGTCATAAACATAGGCCTGTACTTCGCAAAGAGCGATGGCTCCGGTGGCAGCACTGCCGTCGGCATGGAATATCGAGTCGTCGGAATCTTTCCAGCCTTGTTGTGACAGACCTTTTTCATTCTGGCTGGCGTATTCAAAAAAGCCGTCACCATCTTTGTCACCGTAGTGATCGATCCAGTTCAGTGCGGCTTCGATGTTTTGCCAGATGGATTCAATAAAAGCACGGTCACCGGTGTGCTGGTAATAGGCACCCGCCAGCACCACAAACAGCGGTGTTGCATCAATGGTGCCGTAGTATTGTGCAAAGGGCACTTCGCCCAGTGTCGACATTTCACCGCCACGGGTTTCGTGCAGGATTTTGCCGGGTTCGGCCTCGCGCAGAGGGTCAACTTCGGTGGCCTGATTAGCAGCAAGAAAGGCCAGTACACCACGGGCAGTGTTGGGATTGACCCACAGTGAATGCAGGGCAGTGATAATGCCATCACGTCCAAACGGTGTGCTGAACCAGGGTACACCAGCAAAGGGGTAGGGGCCGTGGGGAGTGTCGCTGATCAGCAGATTGAGATCCACTTGCGAGCGGTTCAGCCAGTCGTTGAATTGCTCGTTGGAGGTATGGATCGCACAGTGGTTTTCGCGTGCTGTTTTTAATTCGGCCGATAATTTTTGCAGAGCGTCGAGGTAGTCGGTGATGGGGGTGGCATTCTGGTTTGTGTCGCACTGGATGCTGATATAAATGTCTTTGTCTTCGCCGGGGGCGAGCGCCACGTTAAAACGGGCGCTGTTATTGCCGATGTTGGCGTTGGCGTTTTCCAGCTGGATGCAGGTGTGACGGGTGACTTTGTCCAGACCGGTATAAACCAGGGTGATGCTCTGTTTCTGTTCGTTTACGTCTTCAGGCAGGTGATGGCCGCGTGCTTCGCGTTGCTTGCCGCGCACTTCAAAAATATCGGCGAAGTCAGCGTCGAAGGTCAGAATGAAAGGGATGTTGATGGCCGTGGCACCGTAGTTGCACAGGCGGAGGTGTTCGTAGCAGGTGTCCTGGTAGAGCAGTTTGGCACGAAATATATGTACGGTATCGATGTGTACCACGGGTTTGTTTGCTTCGACTATTTCCGGGAGGGTCAGATCGACGGTGAGCAGACTGTTGTCCTGTTTGAGGGTCGAGTTCAGCAGCACCGGACGGCGGCCGTCAGCCAGGCGCAGATCCAGTTGTGACAGAAACCGGGTGTCTCGATGGTAGATGCCCTGTTCACTGTGCCCCTGGGCGTGGATGTCGCCGTAGCGGTCAAACACGGCAAAGCTGTTGCCATGTTTGAGTACCAGGGTGCGATCATCCAGAGAGCAACTGCCGGTCTGGATTATATCGTCACTGCTCACAGACGATTTATCCGGTTGGGGAAAATGATCGGTGTTGTTCGTGTGTCATCGCTGGTTGCGAGAAGGTTTTGTATTGCGTGGTTTGTTTCCTTCGGGCGTTCTTTTTTGTTGTGCAATTTATTTTGCTGGTGTTGGTGGATTTGTTGTTCGTAAAAGTGCAAATAATGTTGGGTCATGTGTCGCGATGAGAAACGTTGCTCAAAGACGCGGCGACATTGTTGCCGGTCGATGGTATCCAGTTGGTCGACGGCGTTGATGGCCTCTTGCTGTGTGTTGACGATAAATCCGCTGACCCCGTGTTCTATTACTTCGGGTACTGCACCGCGATTGTAGGCGATTACCGGTGTGCCGCAGGCCATAGCTTCGGTCATTACCAGGCCAAAGGGTTCCGGCCAGTTGATGGGAAACAGCAGGGCGTTGGCATTGCCGAGGAAGTCCTGTTTTTGCGCGTCGCTGATTTCGCCAATGAATTCGATGCCGGGTTGTGTCAACAGAGGTTGAATGACTGTCGTGAAATAATGTTCGTCCATCTGGTCAACCTTGGCGGCAATTTTTAATTTGCGTCCCGTCTGTCGGGCAATGCTGATGGCTTCATCAAGGCCTTTGTCGGGGGAGGTCCTGCCCAGAAAGGCCAGGTAATTGTTCGCTTCGGGTTGATATTGGTAAAGGTCAAGTGGCAGGCCGTTGTAGACCGTACCTTGCCAGTTGGCATAGGGCAGGGGTTCACGTTGCGCGTCAGAAATGGAGACCACGGGAATTTCATGAAATTCACGATTCAGTCCCTCCAGTTCTGCAATGTCCAGACGACCATGCTGGGTGGTGATATGCGGTACCGTTAATCGACGTCCCAGGGGAAAATGTTGATAACCGGTGTGAAAGTGAATGATGTCAAAGTCAGCTGCTCGCCGGAAAAGCTCTTCAAACATCACCAGGTGGTGTGCCGGTGATTCTTGACAGGCGTCGAGCCGCAGGGCACGTTTGCAGGGGGCAATCAGTTGTGCCGAGGTTACCGAGTCTCCGCTGGCAAACAGTGTGACATCGTGGCCCTGGGCCATGAGTTCTTCTGTCAAATAGGAAACGATGCGTTCAATGCCGCCATACTGTCGGGGAGGCACGCTTTCGATAAGGGGGGAAACCTGGGCTATTTTCATCGTGTTTTTTTCCTTGTCAGCGAGACTGTTCAGTAACGCGCAAAGAGACTCGCAGTGAATTGGCATTGGGTCTTATCGGTGAGGCCACAGCAAATCCATTTAGCCAATGGTTCATTTGTCGGCTAATTGTAGTTCGTTTTTTTTGATTGCAAGGCGGGATTCGGGATTTTGCAGTTTTTTTGGGTAAACCTTATAAAAAATAAGGGTATAGACGTGTGAGTTGTGTAATGTGTCAGTAAAGAGTGTTGCGGTTGAGGTTTTGCTCAGAGGTCAGCAACGATGCTGGTGACGGCCCGGGTGAGCGTGGCGAGGTCATGCTCGTCGATAATGAAGGGTGGCATCAGATAGATCAGCTTGCCAAAGGGTCGCACCCACACACCAGCATCCACAAAACGTGGTTGCAGGGTTTTCATCTCGACGGGACGGTGCAACTCCACCACACCAATAGCGCCCAACACACGAACATCCGCCACCGGATCAAGGGAACGACAGGGGGCAAGCCCCGTTTCCAGCCCGTGTGAGATACGTTGCACGTTCTGTTGCCAGGGTGAATCGAGCAATAGTTGCAGGCTGGCCAGGCCCGCAGCGCAGGCCAGAGGATTCGCCATGAAGGTGGGGCCGTGCATAAACAGCCCCGGTTCGCCCGAGCTGATGGTTTCTGCAATATTGTTTGTGGTGAGTGTGGCAGCCAGGGTGAGGTAACCGCCAGTGAGTGCCTTGCCAAGACAAAGGATATCGGGGGTAATATCGGCGTATTCGCAGGCAAACAGTTTGCCGGTGCGGCCAAAGCCGGTAGCGATCTCATCGAGGATTAATAACACACCGTATTCATCACAGAGCGCACGTGCCTTTTTCAGATAATCGGCAGAATAAAAACGCATACCGCCAGTACCCTGCACGATGGGTTCTAAAACAAGTGCGGCGATGTGCGGGTGTTCGGTTTCCAGTGTTTTTGCCAGTGAGGAGATATGCGTATCTGTGCAAGGCTTGCCAAACTGGCACTGCGGTGCATCCACAAAAAACTGCCGGGTCAATACATTGGAAAAAAGCGTATGCATGCCCGCGACCGGGTCACACACCGACATGGCAGCGAAAGTGTCGCCATGGTAACCCTGACGGGGGGTAACAAAACGCTGTTTGTTTGATTGGCCTTTGGCGTGCCAGTACTGGATCGCCAT
>JAADIL010000115.1 GCA_013151355.1 Gammaproteobacteria bacterium | reverse complement strand
CTATTCCTGCACTTTTGTTCAATCAGAACGAACAAATACAGACTAAATATGAGCGCCAGATCGGGATGTTATTACGTGCGCGTCCCTAAGCGCCAAAATTTATGACAATGCAGAAAATAGCGCTGCACCTGTGGTAGTTTTTGAGCCATTGCAAGCGAGCGCCTGGTGAAGTAACCATCGTTAATTAAAGTCGTCCGGGGTAGCTGTTTTGTTGGATTGTGAGTGGGCCGAGCATATCTATCATTGACTCGAAATAATGGGAAGTGTAGCTTCTCCCCCTCTTTCTTGTATCCGTTTTAATAATATTGGTTTTTTAACGTATGTCTTCTTCACGCAATAAACGCCGAATAGCTAAAAACAAGAGAGGAAAACCTGCGAATCAGGTTGACCTGACAGGGCAAAAATTATCTCATGCCAGGCGACTTCATGAGTCTGGTCGTCTATATGAAGAAGAGCAAATATACAAATCCATACTTGCTCAAAACCCTGGCCACCTACAGTCGCTTGTTATGCTCGGTAAACTTGCCTTGCAAGCCGGGCATATCGGGACTGCTGTAGATATATTTAATCGAGCCGTCAAGTCTGATCTGACAAATCCAAATTGCTATTATTTATTAGGTATGGCCTTGCAGAAACTAGGGAATTCGCAAGAAGCAGAAGCTATGCTGCGCGAAGCGAATGAGCTGGATAAAAATAGTCCTGATATTCTAAATGCACTTGGGTTAACAGTTTCGTATCAGGGCTTATTCGATGAAGCATTACAGCTTTTCCGGCATGCTATAAAGATCGACCCGGATTATATTCCTGCTTACCACAATCTTTCAACCTCAAAAAAATTCACAGTAGATGATGCAGATCTGAAGATGATTGAGGAAGTGTATCGTCGGCGCAGAGATTTCTCTGTAGCCAATAAATCGTCAATCTGTTTTGCGATGGGAAAAGTATACAATGATCTGGCACAGTATGATGTAGCATTTGAGGCTTATGATGAAGGAAATAAAACAGTCCGAAAGCAGCATCATTTCGACATTCGTGACTTTGAAGATAATTATCTCCAGGTAGAAAAATATTTCGCGGAAAACACTGTAAACAAGACATTAATTTCTGGCGGTCAACAAGAAGTACCTATTTTTGTATTAGGCATGCCTCGTAGTGGAACGACTCTTGTAGAGAATATTCTCTGTAATCATTCTGGTGTCTCATCAATAGGTGAGAGTGCACTTATACGGGAAACATTAGATCAGTTTTCGCAGGTATCAGGTCTGACAAAAGCGTGGAATGCCCAAAACATCTACGAATTTCTCGATTCTATCGATAATGACTCTCTAAAAATGGCAGGGGAATATTACGTTGAAAATATGAAAAAAAATGTAGTCGATATGACAGAAAGTATAATCGATAAAACTTCTCTAAATTTTTTAGTCGTTGGTTTTATATTACGAATACTCCCGAATGCCATAATTATCCATTGCACGCGAAGTCCGATGGATACCTGTCTGTCTATTTTTCAACAACATTTCTCCATTGGGCATGATTATGCTTTCAGCCTTACCGAAATTGGGCAGTTTTACAATTTATACCAGCGATATATGAAATTATGGCATAAAGAATTTCCTTCAAAAATAATTGATATCAGTTATGAATCTCTGATTAGCGATACGGAGAACGAAACACGGCGACTATTGGCATCATGCAATTTGCCCTGGGAGGAGCAATGTTTATCCCGCAAAAGTGTCGGGAACTCGTTTAACACAGCAAGTAAGTTGCAAGTTCGACAATCGATTTACCAAACGTCTGTGGAACGCTGGCGACGGTATGAAAAACATCTTGCACCTCTTATACTTGAACTTGAGCAGTAAGGGTTATTTGTAGTGGTTCAGACTTGGTCTTGCAGTCATCGAGCTAGTACATCAACCATTTTATACTGATGGATGTTTCGTTTGCCATAGGGTAGTTTGTTTCAGAGCAAGCCATTTTCTGCAAAACTGTAATATGATTCCGCAGAAATCACCAGGTGATCCAGAACCTCAATAGTCAGCGTTTTTCCACCTTCAATAATGTTATTTGTTATATTTGTGTCTTCTGCTGATGGTTCCAGGTTTCCACCGGGGTGATTATGCACAAGGATAATTTTTGGTGATTTTTTTCGGACAGCCAGGTTAAATACTTCAAGCGGGTTTACTATGGTGGCTGATATGCTGCCCAAACTGACCAGCTCAATGTAGGATATAGTGTTGCTGGTTGCCAGACCAATCACCCAGAAATGTTCTTTTTCCCTGGCGATACGGCTTTCCCTTAAAAGAACCTGCTGCATGATAGAATATATATCTTCGGGAGAGCCGATTCTGATTTTTTGGTCCTTTGCCAATCTGACATTCATCGTTTTTCTCTCGTTAACTTCATGAGGCAGCAGGGGGGAACCGTGCGAGCGGCTTGTTGGCAGATACTTTACCACAGCACATTCACAGCGTAACGGAGCAGGGCATGGCAGGCAGAGACTCTATTGATATTCCACAGACAGATATTCTTGATGAACTGGTTACCCTGGGCGATTTTGTGCGCTGGGGCACGAGCCGGTTTCGGGAAGCAGATCTGTATTTTGGTCACGGTACGGACAATGCGCTGGATGAGGCTTTTTATCTGGTGACCCATACCCTGCATTTGCCGCATGAGATTCCGCCGTACATGTTGCAAACACGTCTGGTACGGGAGGAGCGAGCGCATGTATTGGCATTGTTGCAGCGACGTATTGATACCCGGTTACCCGCACCGTATCTCACACACGAGGCCTGGTTCGCCGGGTTGCCGTTTTATGTGGATGAGCGGGTGCTGATTCCGCGCTCACCCATTGCCGAGTTGATTGAGGCGGGTTTTGAGCCCTGGGTGGATGCGGCAAAAGTAACCCGTATTCTTGATCTGTGTACTGGTGGAGGGTGTATTGCCATTGCCTGTGCACAGGCGTTTCCCCTTGCGCAAGTGGACGCCACGGATCTGTCGGTCGATGCGCTGGCTGTGGCAGAGAAAAACCGGCAAAACCACCATGTGGATGATCAGCTCACGTTGCATCAGGGCGATCTGTTTGCCGAACTGGAAGAGCAGCGTTACGACATTATCGTCAGCAATCCGCCTTATGTGGATGCCGAGGATATGGCTGCCCTGCCTGAAGAATATCGTCATGAACCGAAGCTGGCACTGGCTTCGGGGCAGGACGGGCTGGATATCACCCGGCGCATTCTGCACCAGGCGGCGGATTTTCTGAATCCCGCAGGAGTGTTGATTGTGGAAGTGGGGAACAGCGCTGCCGCGCTGATGGAGGCCTGTCCCGGGATGCCCTTTACCTGGCTGGAGTTTGAACGTGGTGGTACGCATGTGTTTCTACTCACCGCAGAACAGCTGAATGACATGTCTGCCCGGGGCGATGGTTGTGTGGTCACAAGTTCCGCTGCGGGCTATAATTCATCATCATTAACGGGGTAAAGCCCCAGTGTCCTGGTGAGAATTTATGTCCGCTGCTTCCGACCCTTCGCTTGAACAAAAGCTGGTTTTTGATCTGGATCTGATCCGCCGTTACAACCGGTCGGGCCCGCGTTACACCTCGTATCCCACGGCGGTAAAATTCGATGAGGCCTTCGCAGCACCGGCTTATCGCGCGGTGGCAGAAAGAACCAACGAGCAAAGCCGGGCACAGTTTCGGCAGGGCGGGCAGCCGACACCGCTGTCTCTCTATTTTCATATTCCGTTTTGCGACACCGTGTGTTTTTACTGTGGTTGCAACAAAATTGCCACCAAGGATCGCAGCAAATCACAGCCGTATCTTGATCGCGTGCATAAAGAGCTGGCCATGCAGTCTGCATTGTTTGATGACAATCGCATGGTGGATCAATTGCACTGGGGCGGTGGTACACCGACGTTTATCAGTCACGCGCAAATGCGTGAGTTGATGGCCGTCACGCGTCAATACTTCCCGTTACACGATGACGATACCGGCGAATATTCCATTGAAATTGATCCGCGCGAAGTCACGCCGGAATCCATTGCCCTGTTGCGGGAGATTGGTTTTAACCGGATGAGTCTTGGCGTGCAGGATTTTGATGCGCAGGTACAGAAATCGGTGAACCGCATCCAGAGTGAAGAACAGACTTTTGCGACGCTGAATGCTGCCAGGG
This sequence comes from Gammaproteobacteria bacterium, assembly GCA_013151355.1. GTDB lineage: Bacteria > Pseudomonadota > Gammaproteobacteria > SZUA-152 > SZUA-152 > SZUA-152. The sequence continues at coordinate 5,991 of JAADIL010000115.1, read as the reverse complement.
CGGAAGGTTTCAAGTCTGTCAGTATTGATCTGATTTATGGTCTGCCGCATCAGACGGTGGAAAGTTTTGCCACAACCGTGGATAAAATTATTGCGGCAGGTCCGGATCGTTTATCTGTATTCAACTATGCGCACCTGCCGGAAATGTTTAAACCGCAGCGGCGTATTAACGAAGATGAATTGCCATCCGCCAGCGAAAAGCTGGATATTCTGCAAGACACCAATGAGCGCCTGATCAAGGCGGGTTATGTCTATATTGGCATGGATCATTTTGCCAAACCGGATGACGAACTGGCCGTGGCGCAACGTGAGCACACCCTGTATCGTAATTTTCAGGGTTACTCCACTCATGCGGATTGTGATTTGATTGGCCTCGGTGTGACATCTATCGGCAAAGTGGGAAACACGTTCAGCCAGAATCACAAAACGCTGGAAGCGTATTATGAAAGTATCGATGCCGGGCAATTAGCGGTATATCGCGGCCTGGAACTGGATGACGATGATTTATTGCGTAGCGAAGTGATTACACGGCTGATTTGTCATTTCTCATTGCGGCCTGCTGAAATAGAGCAGCGTTTTGGGATTAACTTTGCCGGGTATTTTGCGCAGGAACTGGAAGAGTTACAGACGATGGCCAACGACGGGCTGCTGAAAATGACGGATGAGGTTATTGACATTGCACCGGCCGGGCGTTTGCTGATTCGCAATGTGTGTATGGTGTTTGATAAATACCTGCGGCAGTCCGGTCAGCAGCAGTTTTCCAAAGTGATATAAAACAAGCCGTAGCCGTCGTAGGAGCTGCAGGGTGGGCACGTAGTTTGTGCCCACGGGTTGGTTCCGTGTCCGCGTGGGCAAAAAAACATGCCCACCCTACGCTTGCATGAAGAGCAGTAATCAGAAAAATTCTCTAGTACGATTCTGCCCAGGAAAGATGATTTTCCAGTTGCTGAATGGTGTACTGCTGCTCCTTGATGATTTCTTTCACCACGTCGCCTACTGAAATCATGCCCACCAGGTTGCCGTCGTCCAGCACAGGTAAATGCCGGATGCGTTTTTCGTTGATGATCACCAGGCATTCACTGACCGGTTGCTCCGGAATGGTATGAATAACCTGGCTGGTCATGATTTCTTTCACCAGAGTCTCTTTTGAGGCGCGATCTTTCAGGATCACTTTACGGGCATAATCACGCTCGGAAAGAATGCCAACCAGTTTGTCTTCGTGAACAACAGCGAGTGCGCCAACATGTTTGTTGTCCATGTATTTTATGGCATCAAACACAGTGTCTTCAGGGCTGACGTGCCAGACTTCGCCACCTTTATCTTCGAGTAATTTTCCAACGGAAATCATGATAAAAACCTCCGGTTTTGTTCCGTAGATGGACAGGCTTTCTGTCTTCCATCTTTACTGGTTTATTATCGGTATCTTTGTGAGAAAGATTAGCAGCAAAAGAGTCATTTTGCCTTTATTCTTACTTTCCAATGTCTTATGTTGGAGGCAGGATGAAGCAAGATCAGTACATTCCCGATAAAACCAAAGGTTTTTAAAATGATCGAAGATTTAAAAGGTGACGAATCCTGGCGTATATTCAGAATTATCAGTGAATTCACTGAGGGTGTGGATCGCCTTTCTAACCTGGGTTATGCCGTGTCTATTTTTGGTTCTGCACGTCTGCCCCCCGAAAACGCGTATTACCACCAGGCTGTGGAGATGGCCAAGCGGCTGGCAAAAGAAGATTTTGCCATTATTACCGGCGGCGGGCCAGGCATTATGGAGGCGGCCAATAAAGGTGCCTTTGAGTCAAAAACCAAATCCGTTGGCCTGAATATTCGGTTACCGCATGAGCAAACGGCGAACCCGTATCAGGATATCACTCTGGATTACCGTTATTTTTTTGTGCGCAAGGTCATGTTCGTTAAACACTCCATGGGGTATGTATGCATGCCCGGCGGGTTTGGCACCATGGATGAATTTTTTGAATCTTTGACGCTGATGCAAACACAAAAGATTTATCCCATGCCGATGATTTTGTTTGGTGTGAAGTATTGGCAGGGGTTGATCGACTGGATGAAAAGCACGATGATTTCCAATCTGTTTCTGCGACGGACTTTGATTATATTACGCTCACGGATGATATTGATCAGGTTGTGGAAACCATGATCAAACACCGTGAATGGAAAGAGAAGGTAAAGCAGCAGGCCGAAAAAGAAAATTCGTCATGCCCGTGAACACACTCCGGTTTTTTGATTAACCGGTGTCTGTCAGACCAGCAAGGAAGCCTGTACTTCTTTAATAGACTCACCTGTTTCATCCATATCAATAATGCTGACTTCGGTATCCAGACCCAGGCGGGCAAAGGAGGGCACGTCACTCCAGGTAACTTTGCTGTGCGGGTGTTCTTTACCAAAATAACTTTGCAGGTTGGCGGCGATGACGACATCGATTAAATCCGCAGCGCCTCCGGGATCATAGCTCAGGTCTTCGTGTTTTGCGGCAACATTAATAATGTCCTGCGGAAACTCCCAACTGCTCAACAGCGCAACACCGATGGTGGTATGCAGTTCACGAATAATCTCTTCCAGGATATAGGGTTTTGCCAGTAGTTCGGGAATATCTTCAGCATATTTGATAATGGGCAGTGCACCGATATCGTGTACCAGACCGGCAAACATGGCCTGGTCTGCTTTCAGTCTGGCCATGCCAGCCAGTGCCTGGCTGATGGCGGCCACTTCAGTACTGTGTGCCCAAAAACTGTGAAACAGTTTGTTCGTAATATCTGTACCCGGCTGAAAGATTTGTTGCACGATGAGGCTGTTAACGGTGTTTTTAACGGTGGTATTGCCCATGCGGGTGACGGCCATATCGACGCTGTCGATATGTTTGGTGCCGCGTAGCAAGGGACTGTTGGCCACTTGTATCAGTTTGGCAGAAAGTGCGGCATCGGTGCTGATCACACTGGCTACAGCTTTGGTATTGGCATTTTCATCCGCCAGGGTATCTCTGACTTTTAACGCAACTTCGGGCAGGCTGGGCAGTACCAGTTTATTGCTTTCCAGTTCGGTAATGAGTTGGGTCAGGATACGGTTTTTCAGTTCGCTGGACATGTTTTTTCGCTCTGTGTGATGCAGAGACAAGCGGTTGCTCAGCTGTCTCTATCAGGTTCCTGCTGTATTAGCGGGTCCGCGGAGGGAAAATTTAGGAATGGGTAGCAATATGTTATTGCGTGCACGTCCCTTAATACATTGCTACCCATTCCTTAGCGCGCCAGAAAATAAACCAGCACAAGATTGGTGAGCACCATGGCAACGGCCAGCAAGCGCCAGAATTCAGTGGGGTCTCTTTCCAGCAAGGGACGTTTCTGGTCTTTCATAAATTCCGGATTGGGGTGGGACAGGTCATGTACGAATTCCGAAAGCGTGCTATATCGTTGTTGGGGGTCGGGGTGTACGGCCTTGCGCAGGGTGCGGTCCATCCATAACGGAATCATCGGGTTGTGCTGGATGCCGGGCTGGTAAGCCAGCTTTGCCACCGTGCGGGGGGTGTCGGCATTTTCCAGATTGTTGCCATAGGGCAGTTTTCCCGTGAGCAGTTCATAACAAATCGTGCCGAGGGAAAAAATATCCGAGCGGTTGCTGCCGGGCTGGCTTAACAAATATTCCGGTGCGGTATAGTTGCGTGTGCCCAGCAGGTTGAGGCGTTCAATGGGAGAGTAGATTTCGGCGATACCGGCAATTTTGGTGGAGCCAAAGTCGATAATGCGTACTTTGCCGCTGGCATCCAGCATGATGTTTTCTGGTTTCAGATCCTGATGCAGCATTTCCAGCCGGTGAAAGGCGCGCAGTCCGGTGGCGACTTGTTCCACCAACAGGCGCACATCCTTGATGTCAGGTTTGGAATGCTGGTTCATCCAGTCACGCAGGGTTTGGCCATCGATATGTTCGGTAACGTAATACAAAAACTGCCGGGGGCGGTCCTTGTCGTAAATGGTGAGCACACGCGAGTTGTGAATACGCTTGCCCACCCATTCTTCACGCATGAAGCTTTCGATATAAGTGGCTTCGTCCTCAAAGTTGACCGACGGTGTTTTGATGACCACCAGTTGACCAGTTTCAACATCTTCGGCTTTATAAACCTGGGTGCGATTACTGGCGTGAATTTCGCGCAAAATGCGATAGCCGTCCAGAATCATGCCGGGTTCGAGATCCGGAGGAAAGGGCAGGCGGGTGAGTTCCTGGTGTGCTTCGTTGGCGGTTTGTACCGGCAAGGTATTTACACGCAATACCTGACAGGTAATATTATCTGTACTGCCGTGGTCTAACGAGAATTGTACGATGGACTTTGCGGCCTGCTCCGGGTCATTGTTATCGGCGACAAGTTGGGCGATTTCCTTGTCCGAAATAAAATCATGTACGCCATCGGTGGTAAGCACATAAATATCACCGGCTTCCAGTTCAGTGCGACGGTAGTCGATTTCCAGATGAACATCGATACCCATGGCACGGTTGAGATAATCCTTGTCACCCACCCAGCGGCGATGGTCTGTGGTAAGGCATTCCAGATTATTATCCTGCAAGCGATACACCCGCGAATCACCCACATGAAAAATATGTCCAGTGGTGGATTTTAATACCAGCGCACTGAAAGTAGTGATCATTCCCTGACTGTGGTGACGCGGGTCATCTTCGTGTTGCTGACCCTTGCTGTACAGCCAGCTATTGATTGCGGTAAGAATTTTATGCGCAGAGGTTTTGGTGGTCCATGAATCCGGGGTGGAATAATAGTCCGATAAAAAACTGCCGACGCAGGTTTCTGCTGCTTCACGCCCGGCAATGCAACTGCTGACACCATCGGCAATGGCAACGGCAATGCCCTTGTTTTTTAATTGTGGCTCGTCGGGGATGACTGCGCCGTGGAAATCCTGATTTTCTTCCTTGCGGCCCTGTTCGGAATGTTGTCCGAGAGTGATATTAAGTTTGGCTGTCATGTTGTTTATGTGAATTCACAATTTGTAGGGTGGGCACTGCCCACCGGAAGTTTTACGCACGTCGTATGTTTGGTGGGCAGTACCCACCCTACGGCACTGACCTGTTTATCCCTCAAGGAACCATTTTTTAATAGCTTTCGAATAGTGTGTAGGTTGGGGTGAATGTTTTTTATGAACCCCAACATGCCAGAGCAAAAAGTTGCTTCCAACGCTATGTTAAAACCATTACAAACACATTTATTTCCAATTTCCAAAACCTGGAAATATTCCTGCTTCGTGTTACGAACATGTTGGGGTTCGTACCTCACCCCAACCTACCGTACTTTTAAAAAATCATCGGGTATTTAACGCAGAGGACGCAAAATTTTTAGTGTTTTTCTCTGCGTCCTTTGCGTCTCTGCGACCTCTGCGTTTATAACACGCCAACTGCCAGTACTACTGCAACATAATTTCCCAATGTGCCTGAATACTTGTTCGAGGTTTAAATCTCTGGATTTCGGCTAAAAACATGCCGGAAAAACGGTGTTTTCAGTAAAAAACCCTAACAGAATGATTTAGCCTTTAATCCACATTTTCCAAACTTATTTTATATCAATCATCTGTACTGTCCCGTCCGGCATAATCTCCGCCGTCTGCCCTTTGGGCTCTTCAAGAAAAGCAAGAATCAGCAGCAGTACAAAGCCTGATACGGCACCGATGCACAGGAAAAACTGATCATAATCCACCAGTGAATTGACGGTGAGAAAAATCACCGCACCGACGTTACCAAAGGCTCCCACCATACCGGCAATTTGCCCGGTCATACGGCGTTGCACCAGCGGCACCATGGCGTAAACAGCACCTGATCCGGCTTTGGCGAAGATACCGGCAACGATGGTGATGCCCACCACCAGCCATACCGGCCAGGCTTTTTCCACCAGCCCCAGTACCAGAAAGCTGATCGTGATGCCGGTGAAGGCAATGCCTAACGTTAACTTGCGACCAATCTTGTCGCTGATCCAGCCGCCGCC
>JAADIL010000101.1 GCA_013151355.1 Gammaproteobacteria bacterium | reverse complement strand
CGGATGCATCAATAACACCGCTGTTAACAGTATCGCCGCCAATGCCAACCAGCCTGATCACACCTCCTTCGTTAAGCATGCGACCGGCCTCAATGAGGCCGTCATTGTTGATAGCCCGTTCAAAAACATCCTGCGCATGCCGGGCAGTGAGTAAAACTTCACCACCTTCGGCCCGGATGGTGCCGCTATTGTTAACACCTGTCGTTTTTCCGGTGGCGTTATCAAGCACTTCGCCATCGATTTCAAAATGTATAAAACCGTCACCATCAAAATCGATGGCGGCGGTACGGCCCGAAGCAAGGTTAACGTAACCATAGTGGGCAATGATCTCACCCTGATTGTCTACCGCATCGGCAACCAGGCTGACAGAACCACCAGTGGCGGCGTTAAGCAGCCCGTGATTAACGATAACGCCCCCTTCAGAAACAGCGCTGAAGTTATAACGACCGCTCATGAAGGCATCGTTGTTGATACCCAGCGTGGTGGCAAACAGGCTGCCAACATTCACCTGCGAATTTGCGCCAAAAATCATGCCATTGGGATTACTTAAAAACACCCGGCCATTCGCATTGATATTGCCAAAAATCTGGCTGGGGTTTTGATCGTAAATACGGTTTAAAACAGCAGCACTGCTGTTGGGTTGCAAAAAATTAACACTTTCATTCACACCAACATTAAAACTGTTCCAGTCGATGACCAGCTGTTGGCTGTTTTGATTGATTTGTGTGATGTTGCCGGAAGACTGGATGCTGGCACTGCCCGCCGACACCTGACCACCCTGGGGAGCCGCCTGAAGGGAGGCAGAAAGGCTGATGCAACATAACGCAGTTAATGTGACACCTGCTATGCGTCTGGTGCCGGTTTTAAGTGCGGTCCGTTTTTTATTCATCATGGCTACTGTCCTGGTATAAAAATCAATACTCATTCATGCTCATTTCAAACTGGATATAGCGTTAAGTGCTAAAAAATATCCAGACGAATAAAATCATTGGTTTACGTTCGACAGAACAGACCATTCCCCGACTACGAATCACCGCGTCATAAAACCTGACACAAAGACGCGAAGACGCAGAGAACGCAAAGTGATCTCTGTCCGTTGCCCTCTCATCCTTTGCGCTCTCTGCGTCTTCGCGTTGGGTTTTCATTACCAGGCTCTGCCTGCATACACTGAAAACAGGACAACCTGGCCCTTAATTCACATTACAGGCTAGAAAATACGCCCAAGACTAAAATAAAGTTGAAAACTGTCACCGTTTACCGGCTCATCACCACCCTGCGGAAAAGCCAGGTCAAAACGGGCCTGAAACTTGCCAAAAGGCTGAAACTCTGCAAAACCACCGATACTTCTGAGCGTTGCCGTCTCACGCTCATTATCCCGTACCTGATTTCGCTTGCCTGTCGCAAAATCATAATACGCACCAAACTGGAAATTTTTCAGCCATGCAAGCTCCTCTTCAATCTGTGCCGAGCGTGCCTGCCATTCCAGATTAATGATCGTACTGCTATCAAAAAGGACTTCAGAAACGGGATACCCACGTACACTGCCGGGACCCCCCAGGGCCGTCTGTTCAATCGAACTGAGCAGGTCAGAGCTGAACTGGCCACGGTATTGAATTTTGATCACCTGGTTTTTTTGCAACGGATACCAATGGGTATACTGAAGGTTAATTTTACTAAAATCACCTCCCATTCGCTCATCGCTGGAACCTCTCCGGCTGGATGCTCCGTTGCCTTCCGAATCCATAGCACCCAGAACATCCGGCAACCCCTGGCTATAACGCACTTCACCGGAATGGTTGCCACGTAACAACCACCGGGAGTCACCGTTGTAATGTAATGCCAGACTGACTACCGTCAACTTGTCTTCACCAATATTTCTACCGGCCTGCTCGCTGGTGGCATTTTTTTGATGCAGCGCAAAACTGGTAAACAGGTTTCGGTCCCGCTGCCGCATAAACATCTTGCGCAGACGCATTCCGATGCTCCTGGAATCGCCAGTGATCCTCAGCGCTTCAAACTCCTGGCCCACTTCAAAACCATTATTACTGATATCAAATCCAAGATAAGTATCCCACCTGTTGAGCGGTCGCTCATAATCCAGGGCGTAATAAGTGCTGTTAGACGGGCTAAATGTTTTAAGCAGGGTAACCGTCAAATAATCAGCACTGTTGCTCAGATTATTAACGGTACTCGATACACGCAACCGATAACTGCCGGTAAATTCCGAACCGTAGTTATCCAGCCAGAGGCCAGTGTTGAATCGCTTCTCCCGGGTGGTATTGAGCTTGAGGATCGATCCGCCGGTTTTTTCTCCAGGGGTGAACAAGGCCTGAAGCCCGATGCCGGGTGAATCCGTCACATATAACAGGGCAGACGGGCAGACTCGATGCTGCGGTACTCAACCGGACGATTAATCAGCCGGGCAAACGGTTTTTTCAGTGTATCAACCGAATAAAGATCACTGCCGTCCAGGGTAACATCCTCAAGAAGGCCTTCAAGAATATTAATCGTCACCTGATTGTTACTGATGTTTTGCTCGGGAATATAGGCGCGGGCCAGGAAGAGGCCTCGCTCGCGATAATAACGCCTGATCTGATCTGTCAGCTCCCGAAAATCATCGATTGTCAATCCTTCCGGATAGTCACTGGCCAGCTGTTGCCCCATTTTTTCAATGTCGGCCAGAAAAATGCCATACTCAGGCCGCTCGACCACACCATTAAACACAAATCCCTTTACCTGCATGCGCGGAACATTTGATGAAACCGGACGCTTTTTACCCGTTTCTTTCATACCGGAACCATATCGAAAATCCAGCCCGGACTTGCTGGCTGGCCGTTTCGTTTCAATATCCGGCTGCACCGCACCAGGCAATTCAGCCGCAGGAACATCGGCCACCGAAACAGACGGGATGATTACACCAGCGCTAAAGCAAAGAAAAATCAAAGCCTTGTGAATACGACTGAATAGAATACTCTTTATCACGATAAAAATATTTGCATGTCCTTGATTCACTTAGTCAATGCACGTATCGGGTTACCGTCAAACATAACCGGTGTCCTGAAGCCTTGCCTAAAGTTGGAACAGACAGGGAACCGCACAAAATCCTCGCAAACCCCGTTATTTTTGTTGACATAATACTCACCCGGAAAGCAGAATGATACCCTTCTCGCGATACAACAAGTATAACTATTAGTAGTAGTATCGAGAGTAGTAGCCAGTAACGGGAGTAACATAAGTTTGACCGATATAAGTGATCATTATTTGTACAGCATCGGTGAACAAGCAGTAGCGGACAACGCTCCTGCCGGAACCTCTGCCCGTTATGAACCCGAGTTTGAGCAATTAGAGGCCGAACTCGCCAGGCAGGAATCCCTTAACGCCGAGACGGTAGACTGGGGCAAGGTTGTCGAACTCTCCGCCCTTGTTATCCGGGAAAAATCCAAAGATCTGCTGGTTGCGGCTTATTTGACAAGAGGCCTGCTGGAAACCGAAGGTTATTCGGGCTTTGCGGTTGGCCTGAAAACGATCAATGACATGATCGAACACCACTGGGACGGAATGTCTCCCCCACTCAAACGATTGCGTGCCAGGGCAACGGCAATCCAGTGGCTGGCCGAAAAATGTGGTCCCATTATTGAAGCCAAAGAACCCGCAGACGATCAGGCCGGAGCGATCAAACTTGCTGACGCCATGGCTCGCCAGATTGACGGTGAGCTAATAGACAGAATGGGTGACAGCGCGCCATCAATGATGGAAATGAACCGGCATTTAAAACGTTACAAACAAATCATCACTCAACAGGCAGCAACACCACCTGCAACGCCTGCGCCTGACGCACCGGCAAAACCTGCCAGTGATGATGCACCTGTAAAAGCAGCACCTGCAACAATACCGCAGAACACAACACGCCCTTCAGCAAGCCCGGCCAAACCCGTTACCATTGGCGACATTGCATCAGATAACGATGCAAAAAAAGGAGTTCGACAACTACAAGAAGGCGGACGAAAAACCGCCGCATACTGGATCAGTTCAAAACTGTCCGACCCTCGCCCCTATCGCCTTAACCGCTCTCTGGTCTGGCTGCTGCTTGACCAGGCACCCCCGAACACCGAGGGTGTTACCCAGCTTAATCCCCCCGCTGCCGACAGGCTCAAGTTTTTCAGCGCCCAGCTTGAGGCCAAACAATATTCCGGCGTCATTCCCGAGCTGGAGCAAACCCTCGCCCGGGCCGCGTTCTGGCTGGATGGTCAACGCCTGGTCGTTAATGCCCTCCAGGCGCTTGGACCAGAATACGAAGCGGCCTGTCATGCAATCATGGCAGAACTTCGCAACCTGCTTGCCCGTATCCCTACACTGGTCGATTTAAAATTTTCTGACGGCACCCCTTTTGCTGACGACCAGACACGCATGTGGCTTGAAAACGAATTGTCTGCCCAGGCAACATCCGAAGGAGATGCCGCCGCTGGCGAAGCGGCCCCCTGGAGCGAAACATTAAAAGAAGCCAAATCCATGGCCGCCTCAGGTGACATCAAGCCTGCCATCAGCCTCATGAAGAAGAACGCATCCGCAACGAGCAATGTGCGGGAACAACATTTCTGGCGCCTCTCTCTTGCTGATCTTTTATTGCAGACGGGCAACCTGGATGTTGCCATTCCCACACTGGAACAACTGGGCAACCACCTGGATGATAAAAATTTATCCACCTGGGAGCCCGGTTTGATGTCACAAACGTATAAACTGCTTTGTGACGGTTACCAAAAACAGATTAACAAACTCAAAAACACCAAAGACAAACACACCGAACTCGACATCATTCTGGCAAAGCGGGAACAGGCATACGCGCAGCTTTGTTGGCATGATCCACTTTCCGCTACCCATACTCCGGGAGACAAATAATGGCCGATGGCTCAGTTGCACCTAAAGAACGCGTTAACATCGTATATAAATCTCAAACAGGCGATGCGACCGAAGAAGTTGAACTGCCATTAAAAATGCTGGTAGTCGGCGACTTCACTGGCAAGGAATCCGACGAAGTTATCGAGGATCGTGCCCCTGTCAACATCAACAAGGATAACTTTGATGATGTTGTCAAAAATTACAACCTGAGCATGGCCATCAGCGTGCCGAACAAACTTGAGGATGATGCGGGATCAACAGAAGAAATTACCGCCGACCTCAAGTTTGGCAACATCAAGGATTTCTCACCCCAGCGCATTGCCGAGCAAGTGCCCGAGTTAAATGAGTTACTGGAACTGCGTAAAGCCCTGTTGGCGTTAAAAGGCCCACTCGGCAATGTACCGGCATTTCGAAAAACCATCGAATCAATTCTGACCGATGCCGACACCCGCGCCCAGATTACCGGTGAGCTGGGCATTAGTGACAAATAGGCGATAAACAGGCGATAAACAAAACGCCCCCGCTTGCCAATCAACAACAACGCAGAATTCATAAGGAACAAACCATGGCCGAATCAGAAAATCCAAGCCAGCAAACTCAGGAAGCTGAAGCCGCTGTCGAAGAAATTTCATTGCTTGATCAAATTATGGAACAGACACGCCTGAAACCTGCTGACGAAGGTTATGATGTTGCAAAAAAGGGCGTTGAAGCTTTTATTTCTGATTTGCTTTTACCACATCGCAAAGGCGAAAAAGTAGAGCAAAAGCTCGTCGATAAATTTATCGCGGAAATCGACTCAAAAATCAGCAATCAGGTGGATGAAATCCTCCATCATGATGAATTTCAGGCGCTGGAAGCCTCCTGGCGCAGCCTGAAAATGCTCGTCGATCAGACAGATTTCCGCGAAAACATCAAAGTAGAACTGGTCAGCGCAACCAAAGGCGAAATGCTGGAAGATTTTGAAGACGCACCCGATGTCACAAAATCCGGTTTGTACAAACATATCTATACCGCAGAATATGGCCAGTTTGGCGGCAAACCCATTGGTGCGATTATTTCTGATTACAGCTTCGGCCCCGGCGCGCAGGACATCAAACTTCTGCAACAACTGGGTAGTGTCAGTGCGATGTCCCACGCACCGTTTATCGGTTCTGCGGGCCCTGAATTTTTTGGCGTGGAAAGTTTTGAAGACCTGCCCAATCTGAAAGATCTGGAAGCCGTATTTGAAGGCCCGCAATTTGCCAAATGGAATGCGTTTCGGGAATCAGATGATGCCCGCAATGTCGGCCTGACCGCACCCCGTTTTTTACTGCGCTCTCCCTACGGTGAAGAAAACCCGGTCAAGGCATTTTCTTACACCGAAAATGTAGACAGCTCCAAAAAGAGTTTCCTCTGGGGTAATGCATCCTTTGCCTTTGCCGCAAACCTCTCCAAAAGTTTTGCCAAATACCGCTGGTGCCCGAATATCATCGGACCAAAGAGTGGGGGTGCCGTTGAAAATCTCCCCATTCATAAATACACCGAAAACGGTGAGATCAAAACCATGGCGCCGGTTGAAGTCATGCTCTCTGATCGCCGCGAGTTTGAACTGGCCGAACAGGGTTTTATTGGCCTGACCTTGCGCAAGGGCACCGACAATGCTTCGTTCTTCTCGGCAAACTCCTGTCAAAAACCCAAATACTTCGGCAACACCCCCGAGGCAAAACAGGCAGAGACCAACTTCAAGTTAGGCACAGAACTGCCTTATCTGTTTGTGATCAATCGTATTGCCCACTACATCAAGGTATTACAACGTGAAAATATCGGCAGCTGGAAAACCCGTAGTGAACTTGATCGTGAACTGAATAACTGGATTCGTCAGTTTGTTGCCGACCAGGACAATCCGCCCGCTGCTGTGCGCAGCCGACGTCCACTGCGCGAAGCAGAAATCATTGTCACCGATGATGAAGGTAACCCGGGCTGGTTCCGGGTCGAAATGAATGTACGCCCCCACTTCAAGTATATGGGCGCGAGTTTCACCC
>JAADIL010000094.1 GCA_013151355.1 Gammaproteobacteria bacterium | reverse complement strand
GAATGACCTTGCCCGCGCGATTTCCGCAATGGATACTTTTATCGATATCAGCCAGCAAGACTTGCAGGAAATTTATGCCCGCGCACTGCAACAAGCTCACGGCCAGGGTTTTGGTGACATGCGTTGTGCCGAGGTAATGTCGCAACCCGCCCTGTCTGTGCAGTACGGCACCGAACTGGGCGAAGTGTGGCAGTTGTTTGAACAGCACAACATTCGCGGCGTGCCGGTGGTGGATAATTTTCAACACGTTATTGGCATGGCCACGGTAAGCAACTTTGTGCATCTGGCCAGCAACAGCACCGACACGCCGCTGCCTGAATCACACAGCATGGCCGAGCGTCTCGCCCGATTGCGCCAGCGCACGCCAGGGTTTGAATCAAACAAGGCAGAAGTGATAGGGCAGATCATGAACAGCCCGGCGATTACCGCCCGACAGGACGAGTGTATTGCCGATAAAATTGACCTGTTCAACCAGCATCACATCCATCATCTGCCAGTAGTGGATGACAAGCGCAAACTGGTCGGCATGTTAACCCGGGAAGATATTATGGCCGCACGGGCCAGTTTGTGAGAGACCGGTGCCAGGGAAAATCCAAACCAGCCAGAACAACAACAGCCAACAACCGGACACCTGAAAAAAATCAGCCGGAAAAACGCTCAGCAAAAACCCAGGCCACAGCTTTCTGATGCGGCACACATATTTCCACAACTACCACAATGCTCATCGTCTCTCATCAAATCCACTTCGCAACCATTGGCCACTTGCCCGTCACAATCACTGTATCCCTTTGAGCACTGCGCAATTGATATCTTGCCAGCATCACATGTACCCATACCATGTTTCACCAGCACAGAAACATTATCATCTGCCGTACCGCTGCAATTGTTGTCGATACCATCACAGGCTTCAATCGCACCCGGGTAAATGTTGGCGTTGCCATCATCGCAATCCAGTGCAGCCACAACACCATCGCCGTCGGCATCTTTACATTGCGGATCGTCACTGGACGCTGTGCACAATGGCTGTGCCGTTACAGCGGCAGTCGATGTGCCTCCTGCCCCAAAGGCCGTACCCTTGCGATCACAAAAAGCAATAACACCCAGTTCGGAAGTTTGTCCCGCCAATACCTGAATATCACGATTCTGGTTCAGCACGCGGTCACCCTTGCGATAAAACAAGGTGTAATTTCCTGCACCCAATCCATCGAGCTGGAACTGCCCGCTCTCATCCGTGATGACCGTAAACATTTTCCCTGGCACATAAATTTGCATGCCATCCAGTCCACCCAGGCCACAATAATTGACCGTGCCGCGAATCGACCCTTGCGTCTCGTTTGCCGATACCGCCACAGCGGAAGACAAAAACAACATAACAATACAAGACAGCTGAAAAAGTGAACGCATATATTTGACTTTCCTGAGTCTTCCTGAAAAAAGGGGGGCGAAACAAACCAGATATCAAATCCCGGCATGCCACTATGGCCGCCGGACTATAACAAACTCCCCGGATACTGTCGCGCATCCCGGCATTTGGCGCATATTTTGGCTATACTTGGGCATATCGTTCAAAATCGCAAGGAGGTTCACATGACCTCGGTAACCATGGTAACTAACGATAGTGCCGCCCTCCACACCACCAAAACCAACAACCGCAACGTCAAGGAAACACAAGCCTACCCGGCTTCACAGGCGGTGAAAGCACGCGAGGAGACAGCCCCTGCGCCCCAACAAAACGTAAAGCGAAATCAACGCCAGAGGAGAAAACAGGAACGTCGCCAACAACAAAAATCTGTACTGCTTGATACACGCAGCGGCCATGATCGGCGCAACATCGGCAATTCCCAAACGGCGGCGGACGAAGAAGATGATAACAGGCAACCCGTTACCAGCATTGATGTTTATATTTAAAAAACGTGCACGTTCCTTATTTTTTGCGTGTCGAAACATACAAACCCGGAATCCAGGTTTTATGAATTTTAGTGGTGGCCGCCAGATCATCATTTGCGTCATCAACAAAACGAAAATGATTAATACCAAAACGGACCACGTCGTCATTTTTTAACTGGCAGGCGTCAGTGCGCTGATCATTCACAAACGTGCCATTGGTGCTGCCACAATCTTCGATAAAATATTCAAATGCGTCTGTTTTGTCAGCCACATGCCGCGCCTCGATCTGCGCGTGATGTTTGCTGACCAGTTCGTCGTGAATCGTAATATCATTTTCCGTACCACGACCAATGCGCGACACCAGGCTTTCCAACCGCAACGTCACGCCTTGCGCATTACCCTTGAATTGTATAAGCGCCGCCATATCATCACTCCCGTTCGTCAGTCCGCAAGGCTACACACAATGTAGACAAATTTCACGCCGATGGCTGCTACACTGGTCACTATTGCACAACAACGGGAGCAATCCATGTCAAACCACACTTACAAACTTGTCGAGCTGGTCGGCTCGTCACCCAAAAGCAGCGATGACGCCATTCACAATGCCATTGAACGTGCATCCAGAACATTGCGAAACATGGACTGGTTTGAAGTCACCGAAACCCGTGGCCATTTGCAGGATGGCAAGGTCGCACATTTTCAGGTCAAACTGAAAATAGGTATCCGGCTGGACGACTGAGCTTTTACGGTTCAATTGTCTGTAACCTGGCGGCATCAGTAATTTTCCCTGCTCCCGGTTTTTATCTTCCGTTTACCCGCCTTTCCATAGCCACCGATTTAGTGCAGCTGTGAAATAAATGGCGTCAAAATCTGAAAAATATTGTCATATTGCCGAACTTCCCCACTTGACAGCAGGGGGGAACTCCAGGTATTTCTAATAAAGGGCTGCGGCCAAATCATCAAAAACACATTAACTTACTGAAAGAAAAAGAAATTATGGGTAAATCACTGGTCATCGTCGAATCACCGGCCAAAGCAAAAACCATCAACAAGTACCTTGGCAAGGATTTTATTGTGAAATCCAGCGTGGGTCATATTCGTGATTTGCCCACCAGTGGCAGCGCCGCCAGCAAGTCAAAAATGGACCCGAAGGCACGCGGTAAACTTGCTGCCGAGTCACGCAAACTGGCCCCGGAGGAACGCGAAAAACGTAAACGCGAACGCGCCGCCAAAACGCTGGTCAATCGCATGGGCGTCGATCCAGATCACAATTGGACTGCTCATTACGAGATCATGCCTGGCAAGGAAAAGGTGGTGGCAGAGTTACAAAAACTGGCAAAAAATGCTGACACTATTTATCTCGCGACTGACCGGGATCGCGAAGGGGAGGCCATTGCCTGGCATCTGACTCAGACCATCGGTGACACCGTGCCGTTCAAGCGCGTGGTGTTTAACGAGATCACCCAAAATGCGATTCAGGAGGCCTTTGCCAATCCCTCCACACTGGACTTCAATCAGGTCAATGCACAACAGGCTCGACGTTTTCTCGACCGTGTGGTGGGCTACATGTTGTCACCCCTGCTGTGGAAAAAACTGGCGCGCGGCCTTTCCGCCGGACGTGTGCAATCCGTCGCCACCAAACTGGTGGTGGAACGGGAACGGGAAATCCACGCTTTCAACCCGGAAGAATATTGGGAAATATTTGCTGATCTGCGCACCACCAAAAGCGAAGCACTACGCATGCAGGTCGTCAAGCAAAACGAGCATAATTTCCGCCCGCCGAACAAGGGGCTCACAGATGCAGCACTGGCCATTCTGGAGCGCGCCGATTACAACGTCGTCAAACGCGAAATACGGCCATCGTCGAGTAAACCCAAAGCGCCTTTCATTACATCCACCCTGCAACAGGCTGCCAGTACACGGCTAAGCTTTGGCGTGAAAAAAACCATGATGATGGCGCAACGGCTTTACGAAGCGGGCTACATCACCTACATGCGAACCGACTCCACCAACCTCAGCAACGAAGCTGTGACGGCGGTACGTGATTACATCGGCAGTAAATACGGTAAAAAATATTTGCCGGAAAAAGTCATTTCCTATAGCAGCCGTGAAGGCGCGCAAGAGGCGCATGAAGCCATTCGCCCCTCCAATGTACACACCATGATGTCTGACCTGAAAAACGTCGATAAAGATGCTGTGCGTTTGTACGAACTGATCTGGCGGCAATTTGTCGCTTGCCAAATGCCACCTGCAAAATTTGATGTCACCACACTCAAAGTGGATGCCGCCGGTTTTGAACTGCGCGCCAAGGGCCGCGTGGTGGTATTTGACGGCTGGACCAAAGTACAACCACCGCAGCAAAAAAACAGCGATGACATTCTCCTTCCCGCCGTGGCGGAAGGGGATGTCATGTCACTGGTAAAACTCGATCCCTCGCAACATTTCACCAAACCGCCCGCACGTTACAGTGAAGCATCACTGGTGAAAGAACTGGAAAAACGCGGTATTGGCCGACCATCCACTTATGCCTCCATTATTTCCACCATTCAGGATCGCGGTTATGTCACTGTGCAAAACCGGCGTTTTTATGCGGAAAAAATTGGCGATATTGTCACTGAACGGCTGACAGAAAATTTCAAAGACCTCATGGATTACAGCACAGCTTTACGGCTAACATGGAAGAAAAGCTTGATTCCATTGCTGCCGGTGAGAGTAACTGGCTGAACGTGCTCGACGCATTTTATGAAGACTTCAAAGCCAGACTGGAAACTGCCGATCAGGATGAAGGTGGCATGCGTGGCAATGACCCTATTACCACGGACATTCCCTGTGCCAGCTGTGGTCGTCCCATGCAGATTCGCGCCGGTTCCACGGGTGTATTTCTTGGTTGTTCCGGCTATTCGTTGCCACCCAAAGAACGCTGCAAATCCACCATGAATCTCATCCCCGGTGACGAAGCCGTGGATGTGGATACCGATGAAGAAAGTGAAGCCCGTGCATTGATGCAACGCCATCGCTGTCCGAAATGCAGCACCGCCATGGACAGTTATCTGATCGACGAACAACGCAAATTCCACATCTGTGGCAACAGTCCTGATTGCACCGGTTACGAAGTGGAAACCGGCAAATTTCGTATCAAGGGCTACGACGGGCCGCTCATCGAATGCGATAAATGCGGCGCCAACATGCAACTCAAAACAGGACGTTTTGGCAAATATTTTGGCTGCACCAACGAGGAATGCAAAAACACCCGCAAACTTTTACGCAACGGAGAAGTTGCGCCGCCCAAAGCCGACCCCGTACACATGAAGGAATTACCCTGTGAAAAATCCGATGGTTATTTTGTCTTGCGTGATGGCGCTGCCGGCATATTCCTCGCCTCCAGTGCGTTCCCGCGTTCCCGTGAAACGCGTGCGCCACGGGTCAAAGAACTGATCCCGCATAAATCCGAACTCGACCCCAAACATTTGTACCTTTGTGATGCTCCTCTGGAAGACAACAATGGCAACGATGCAATCATCCGTTTTAGCCGCAAAAACAAGGAGCAGTATGTCATGACCGAAGTCGATGGCAAGGCCACCGGCTGGACAGCCCATTACATCGACAAAAACTGGGTGGTGAGCGCAGCGAAGAAAAAAACCGTGAAAAAGAAAGCGGCAAAGAAAAAAACAGCGAAAAAAAAGGTCGCCGGGTAATTGATTATTTTTTTGTAAAAGGTTGCGCAGAAAGCGCGGTCAAAAACCGCAGATACTCGTCGTCATCCCAGGGTCGCCCACCCAGCGCCTGGTATCGGACGATGCCTGCCGGATCAACCAGGTATGTCGAAGGCAAGCCGCGCGGCTTCCAGGCTTCGGTGACCATACCATCAAGATCCATCAGTGAC
This sequence comes from Gammaproteobacteria bacterium, assembly GCA_013151355.1. Taxonomy (GTDB): domain Bacteria; phylum Pseudomonadota; class Gammaproteobacteria; order SZUA-152; family SZUA-152; genus SZUA-152. The sequence continues at coordinate 5,477 of JAADIL010000094.1, read as the reverse complement.
ACAATATCCGGTGCCAACAGACCCAAAAAAGTAAATACGGTATCTTCATTTTCCGCCGTATTTACGATAGCGAACACCAGTGGTACTTTTTTAAATTTCTCCACCATGTGCTGAATCGCAGGCATTTCACGTCGACAGGGACCGCACCAGCTCGCCCAAAAATGCACAAAGACCCAGCGACCTTTTTCCTGCGCCAGACTAAAAGGTTTACCATCAATATCATTCAATTCCAGAGACGGGGCAGGATAGGCGGCAATGGATAAAATTCCTTTGGGGGCAACCGGAGCGGGAGCATCTGCCCATGCAATCCCACTCATCAACACGCTTGCCAGCACGCACAAAACAACACCGAACGTATTCCGCACAGTCCTCATTGTGATTTTATAACCTCCGTTGCATCCGCACATTGCAAATTATTCACCATTGCAACCACCGGGCCAGTATTTTCCCCCAGTCCAAACCGGGCACGCAATGAAAAGATAGCCTTTGTTTTCTTCAGGACAATATTGCCGCCCTCTTTTTCATGTGCATAAAAATGTAATGTCTCAGGTAATAACATCCAGCGAAACGTGGATTGGGAGGCCAGCGGAACATTCATTTTTTTCCACAACGGAGGCCATTGTGAACGCGGTATTCTCTGGAGTCTCCCGTCCCTGGACACAAAGTCCCAGTTAGTCAAATCCAGCTGCAAGACAGCATTGCGCTTGTTTTTGATGCTTGCGGTAAAAAAACAATACGCGGACAACTCCTCAATCATGGCCGTCGGGAAACCTCGTGCCTCAAAAAAAGCCGCCATTTGCTCCGTGCTCCAGGGAAACAACTGTAGCCGCAACTGCGCATTCTCAAAGCTTGCTGGTGGTTTTTTATCCGCCGTATACACGTTTGCGGGAAATACAGAAAAAGCAAAAGCCACCGCCAGGAACACCCTGACAGCCATTTGTCGCGTAAAAATTCCCCACCTTTGTTGAATATTCACAATTACCATTAATCTCTATTATGGGTTCAATTCCCCGCAGCTTGCTGCGAATACCGTCATTCTGGCGCAGGCCAGAATCCAGAGGTTGAAACCCCTGGACACCGGCCTTCACCGGTGTGACGTTAATACCCCGTCAGCTTGCTGCAGGGTCGTTTATTCATGGAACCCGGACTTCATTTTGCAAGTCGAACCTCAGGAATGGAACACAATAACTTGTGCATCTTGCATCCCGGCTTTAGCCCGCGTTGGTACGTTCTTCCCTCACAAACGCTCGAAATTGTGTTCCATTCCTTAATGGTCGATTGCAAGGCAACAATAAATGCCAGTATAACGTCAAAATATTGTTTGATTTGCCCGAATTTTGACAGCCCTCCTTGCTTCCAGAGGGGCAGATTCACAGCTTGCCGGACGTATATGTTTGGCATAAGGTTTGCATCTTGCAATTACGAATGAAGTTCAATTATATAAAAACTGAAACTATACTAAGTGCAATATTTAACTGTTTGTGGCTTTGCCGGTATGGCGAATTTAGCCCGCAGCCAGACTAATTACCTTGCAAAGCATAAGCTTATAAAAAGACAACATTAATACGGGCTTTCAATAGTCCAATGGCGTCCGATACAAATAATAGACGCTGCAATTCCTTGAGAGGACGAGATCATGCCCATTTTTGAGCACTACCAGTCCCGGTACGAACAGGCACAGGAAGAGGAGATGTCGCTTCAGGAATACCTGGATCTGTGCAAAAAAGATCCAACCACCTACGCCACCGCTGCCGAGCGCATACTCACCGCCATTGGTGAACCCGAAATGGTAGACACTCGGCAAGACCCTCGTCTGAGCCGTCTCTTTTTCAACAAACTCATCAAAATTTATCCCGCCTTTAAAGACTTTTATGGCATGGAAGACACCGTCGAACAGATCGTATCGTTCTTTCGACATGCCGCACAGGGGCTGGAAGAGAGAAAACAAATTCTGTATTTGCTGGGCCCTGTGGGTGGTGGCAAATCATCCCTGGCAGAAAAACTGAAATCACTGATGGAGTATCAGCCTTTTTATGCCATAAAAGATTCACCCGTTAACGAATCACCACTGGGACTTTTTTCGCCCGATGAAGATGCACTCATTCTGGAAGAAGACTACGGCATCGCAAAGCGTTATCTCAATGGCATCATGTCTCCCTGGGCGGTAAAGCGTCGTCATGAATTTAATGGTGATATTACGCAGTTTCGGGTCGTCAAGCTCTACCCGTCGATACAGCGTCAAATCGGTATCTCCAAAACCGAGCCCGGTGATGAAAATAATCAGGATATTTCTTCGCTGGTCGGCAAAGTGGACATTCGTATGCTGGAAAAATTCAGTCAGGATGACCCGGATGCCTATTCCTATTCTGGTGGGCTTTGCCAGGCCAATCAGGGGCTCCTGGAATTTGTCGAAATGTTCAAGGCACCGATCAAGGTATTACATCCTCTGCTCACCGCCACTCAGGAAGGCAATTACATGGGGACTGAGGGTATTTCCGCACTGCCTTTTAATGGCATTATTCTCGCGCACTCCAATGAGTCTGAATGGCTCAGTTTCAAAAACAACCGGAACAATGAAGCCTTCCTGGACCGTATTTTCATCGTCAAGGTGCCTTATTGCCTACGGGTTTCTGAAGAGATAAAAATTTACGAAAAACTGTTGACCAACAGTTCGCTCTCCGACTCCGCCTGCGCGCCCGGCACCCTGAACATGATGGCGCAATTTGCCATTTTATCGCGATTGAAAGAGCCGGAAAATTCAAACATTGAGTCCAAGATGCGCATCTATGATGGTGAAACATTAAAAGATGTTGACCCCAAGGCAAAATCCTACCAGGAATACCGGGACTTCGCCGGTGTCGACGAAGGTATGACCGGACTATCCACCCGCTTTGCCTTTAAAATTCTCTCTCGTGTATTTAATTACGATCACACCGAAGTTGCCGCCAACCCTGTACACCTGCTTTATGTGCTGGAGCAACAAATCGAACAGGAACAATTTCCACCTGAAGTTGCAGAAAAATACATGTCTTTCCTCAAAGGGATACTGGCAACACGTTACGCAGAATTTATTGGCAAGGAGATACAGACATCGTATCTGGAATCCTATTCAGAATATGGCCAGAATATTTTTGATCGTTACGTAACCTATGCTGATTACTGGATTCAGAATGAAGAATATCGTGATCCGGATACCGGCGAAATTTTTGACCGTGCCGCACTTAATGAGGAACTGGAAAAAATCGAAAAACCCGCAGGCATCAGCAATCCCAAAGATTTCCGCAACGAAATTGTCACGTTTGTATTACGTGCCCGTGCCCGCAACAATGGCAGCAACCCACACTGGACCAGTTACGAAAAACTGCGGGAAGTCATTGAGAAAAAGATGTTTTCCACTACCGAGGATCTGCTCCCCGTTATTTCATTCAACGCCAAGGCCTCTAATGAGGAACAGGGAAAACATCAGGACTTTGTCAATCGTATGACTGAAAAAGGCTATACCGAAAAACAGGTCAGACTGTTATCGGAATGGTATTTGCGCGTGCGTAAAGCATCCTGACCACCGTCACAGAGGCGAGTTTCGAGAGACCCGGAAGAAACACCCACCTGGGTAATCGACACTCGACACTGAATTTATGACCCAAATAATCGACAGAAGAATCAACGGCAAACACAAAAGTGCCGTCAACCGACAACGATTTCTTCGTCGTTTTCGGCAACAAATTAAAAAAGCTGTTTCTGATGCTATTATACACGCTCAATCACTGAAGTGGATCAGGGCGAAAGAATCAACATTCCCACCAAAGATACACACGAACCGGTGTTTGGTCATGGCCCCGGTGGACGACGCGATGCAGTCCACCCCGGCAATAAAGAATTTGTTAGTGGTGACCGCATTGCACGCCCACCCAACAGTGGTGGCGGTAGCGGAAGTGAGGCCAGTGATCAGGGAGAAGGCGAAGACGAATTCGCTTTTCAATTGTCACGCAAAGAATTTTTAGAATTTTTCTTTGAAGACCTGGAGTTACCTGATTTGGTCAAAACACAATTGACCAAAGTCACCAGCTTCAAATCTGTTCGTGCTGGTTACAGCACTACTGGCGTACCTTCCAATATTGATATCGTTCGTTCATTGACCGGCGCACTTGCGCGTCGCATTGCACTTCGTGCACCGTACTCTGTGGAACTGAAAGCCGCCCAGGAAGAATTATTCGTACTGCAAGATAAAAATGAAAACACAGATAACATCGAGGAACTGGAAGAGGAAATACGCCGATTAGAGGATAAAATTGCCACCATCCCTTTTGTTGATACTTTTGACCTGCGCTACCGCAACCGTATTCAGAAACCCACACCGACCACACAGGCCGTCATGTTTTGCCTGATGGATGTTTCCGGCTCCATGGATGAAACCCGCAAGGAAATGGCCAAACGTTTTTTCATTTTACTCTACCTGTTTTTGACCAAAACCTACGAAAATATTCAGGTGGTTTTTATTCGTCATCACACCACAGCAAAAGAAGTTAATGAAGAAGATTTTTTCTATTCACGGGAAACCGGTGGCACTGTGGTATCCAGCGCACTGGAATTGATGCTGAAAATCATCAAGGAACGTTTCCCGACCAGTGACTGGAATATTTATGCAGCACAGGCCTCCGATGGTGACAACTGGGAGGGAGACTCCCCCAATTGCAGCACTCTGTTAAACGATAACATCATACCGCTGCTACAATATTTTGCCTATGTGGAAATCATGCCGCACAATCATCAAAGCCTGTGGCGTCATTATGAAGGTGTGAAAACACAAAACCGCAACTTCGACATGCAGTCCATCGATAGTGCCAATGAAATTTATCCCGTATTTCGCAAATTGTTTGCCCGGAAACCGGCATGAGCACATCTGAAAAAAACAATATCATCAGCGACACCTCGGACTGGAGCAGCGAGCTCATCCAGCGTTACGATGCAGAAATTTCCCGTATCGCCACCGATTATGGTCTCGACACCTACCCCAACCAGATTGAAATCATCAACAGTGAGCAAATGATGGATGCCTATTCTTCGGTAGGCATGCCACTGGGTTACCACCACTGGTCTTTTGGCAAACAGTTTCTGGAAACCGAGCAACGTTACCGACGTGGCCAAATGGGGCTGGCCTATGAAATTGTCATTAATTCCAATCCCTGTATTTCCTATTTAATGGAAGAAAACAGTATGCCCATGCAGGCACTGGTGATCGCCCATGCCTGTTATGGTCATAATTCTTTTTTCAAAAGCAACTACCTGTTCCAGACCTGGACCAATGCCGATGCAATCATTGACTATCTGTTATTTGCCAAAAGATATGTGTCGGATTGCGAGCAACAACATGGTGTCGAAGAGGTTGAGGCCGTACTGGATTCTTGCCATGCGCTAATGAACTACGGTGTTGATCGCTACAAACACCCACCCGGTTTATCTGCACAGGAAGAAAGCGG
>JAADIL010000243.1 GCA_013151355.1 Gammaproteobacteria bacterium | reverse complement strand
CGACCTATCAAAAAGCCCGTCAACACGCGGGGCCATTTAAGGTGCTGTTTGAGCGTATTCGAAACATGATTCAACTCGGTGTGTTTACCGACAGGAAAACACTTTTCATTTATATAGCCAACCCAGAGCAAAGAGCGCCTCCTGCACACGACCGGGTGTTTCAATTGAAGTAGCTCGCCCTTCAAGGGAGGGGTTTTTGTGGCTATATCCGAATCTCTCAAAGGCCAAATGTTTATTTGACACTAACATTATAGTGTTTTTGTATGCATTCATAATATACGGAACCTGGGAGATATTTGCGCAGGGATATCAATGTCTCCAGAGACCCGATAAATCATGTCAGTAAAGGCATTCAGGGTGCGAAATCCACTGGCTCTTTTTTTAACAATCTTGACGATAGGATTCAGCCCTTCTGAAACAGCATTGGTGAACCGTGTATCGATAAAAGCCAATATGCCGGAGTAGTGTTTACGTAATGTACCAACAAATTTCTTCATCGGATTCAGGCGACTCCTCATTGTCGATGTCATCCAGCTCTTGATAAAACGTTCAGCAGCCCGGGTGGCCCTGTATTCCCAAAACTGTTCAAATTCATCCTTCCGTCGCCATGCTCTGTAAATACGATTGTTGGCTTTTTTTGGTGTCACACATTGGCGTGACACTCACGCTTCTTTTCAGGGCAGTCTGACCCAACAGTCTGCCAAATTGTTTGATGCATTCCGGCGTGGTGATTGACGCTGGCTGCCCAAAATGATGAGCAGGAAAGTAGTCCCAAAAAGTGCTGTTCACAGCGGTAAAAAGGGGCGTTGATGTTCGCCTGTTAGCCCGGGTGTGCGACACGTTGGCGGAAACGCCGTTGGGTACCACGACTGACCGAACTGTTGGACCGAAGTGTCAGGCGATGGTTGTAACGTTTGCAATAAACCGGATGACATGAAACAACTTGCAGTATTTTGAGTGTTTGTCCCTGGTTTTCCGGAGTCAGACAAGAGCGCTTGACCTGTTGGCCGCATACAGGCTTTACGCTGCAAACCAGTATGTCTTGAAAACCGAACACAGATTCTAGATCATGAATCCGGTTTAACAAATTATTATTTTTTACTATCATCGGCCTTCAGGGGTTAACACCTTATAGATTCAGGACAGAATCCGCGATCTTTATCGGCGAAGATGGTAGTCTTTGTGTCGACATATGACCTGGTATTTTTTCAGCAGTTAATATTACAACCTTGCCTTTATAGCATTTTTACCAATAGGGAAATTTATGAAAACAATTATCAGCACCCTGGTTATAGCAACAACCTTCGCCGCTTTAATGGCATTACTGGTGATTTATACCGGTATGTTTAATGTGGCCACAGAGTGGGAAGATCCTGCCCCCATACGTTGGGCGCTGGTGACAACCAGAGAAAATTCGATAGAAAGTCGTGCGGCCTCAATTGAAGTACCTCCCACCAGAGGTGACAAACAAATTGACACAGGGTTTCGCAGCTATCGTGAAATGTGTGCGATATGCCATACCCCACCCGGCGGTACAGATTCACCAATAACCAAAGGCCTGAATCCTGCTCCGCCTGATCTTGCCAAAAGCGCAGAACACATGTCTGCTGCTGAATTGTTTTGGGCAACAAAAAATGGCATCAGGATGACCGGGATGCCTGCATGGGGAGCGACCCATAAAGACGGTGAACTTTGGGACATTATCGCATTCGTGAAGAAATTACCTGAAATGAGCAAGGACGAGTATCTGGCACTGGACGCCCGACTGGAAAAAGGGCATGACCATGCCGGTGGTGGCCATGGGGATGATCATGGTGGTGGTCATGAAGATGACCATGGTAGTGATCATGGAGATTCCAAACCACAAAAAAAGGATACTCATGAAGATGATGGACACACGCACTAAAAATAGTACCGTATAAATCACGCAGATTTTTTGTCGCTCCAGGTTTGGGGGCTAAAAGATCAGCAGCCTGTATCCGGCTTCAGTTTGCATTGTCTGACTTGCCGGATGCGGGTTTTTGATGATTATGTCTTCGAATCAGATAGAAGCATAATGCGAGCACCAAAAACCCTGTCGCTATCCAGGTATACGGTGCAACAGACTCGAAAACCCGTGCAACGATGTGTATGTGTTGGCCAAGGTAATAGCTCCCGAGCCCCCAGAAACCAACCCATAAAACGGCCCCCGCACTGCTTGCCAGGAGAAATGTGATAACAGGCATGTGCAGGCTACCAACGAAGATACCGGCAAGTTGTCGGGGACCGTCGATGAAGCGCGACAGGATGACGAGCAATATGCCGTAACGTTTGCAGAAGGTATCCATACGTGTGAGTCGAGAGGAGCTGAGTGGCAGACGGAGTAGCAGTTTTCTGCCACCGACTCTGCCGATGATATAACCCAGCGTACTTCCGGCTAATGCAGCAAACCACGCCGACACGAGTAATACGTGGATATCGAACTCACCACGTGTGCTCAGTAAGGCGCCTGCGATAAGCAGGCTTTGACCGGGAAGGGGGATTCCAAAACCCTCTACTGCGATAGCGGCGAGGATGATAACCAGACCATATTCTGCGAGTACGGGTTCATAGTTGTTTGCTGCTGCCAGGAGGGATTGTATGAACTCGGACATTTTTTCGAGAGTTGTTTTTTATGGAAATTCTGAATCCGGCCTGGTTATGTTTTGCCATGATCCAAAACGCAGGCGATGGTTGTGCGTAAAGAATCTACAATTTTGTTTATTGTAGTTTTTTAGTGCCACCGGTTTGCTCTGCTGGATTTGGGACAGTAATCGAACCTGTTCCCTGGTGGCAGCCTGCAATGGTAAGTTCAGTTCGTCACAGGTGAGAAAATGATGGGCTTTTTCAAGCTGATTCAACGGATTATCACTCTGGCCGTCAATTATTTGTAGACTGCTGTTGTTCAGGATGAGCGGAAGAAGTGGGCCATTGGCCACGCACAAGCCGAATGAACAATGGTGTGTTCTTGTAGGCACCACTGGCATCAGCCAACTCAAAATCAACACCCCATGCGTAGCACATAAATCCTTCAAACGGGGATGAGCTCCAATAGCCTCCCTGAGCAGCATTTGGAAAATAATGTTGATCAATGCATGTGCCCGGGCAGTTATCTTTGCGATTCAGCAGGGTTTGAAGCTCAAATACATGTGGTAGCCGCCAGTCATCAAACCCGCAAAGTTTCCCGGCATTGATCGCGGCAACATAGGTTTGCGTATCACAGGAACTTTCGTCCCGGCATTGGCCGCCGTTGGCTTTTCCGGCATAACTATTTTTGCCCGCATGTGTGGGTTCATACCATGTGTAGGTCCAGTGTTTGTTACGCAGAGACTGGTCATTGGTTTTAACTTCCCAGGTGAGCCCGGTGCGACTATCTTTTACACAGGCCCATGGGAGTGTGCCGTGGTCTTTTCCTTCAGGTGTGTCGTTGTATTTTGTATGTTGATTGTTTAAGGGAATGCCCTGTTTGTCCAGACGGACAAATGCCGGGTTCTCCGCAGAGTTTTCGCTGGCATTCCTGCCAGACGCAATCAGTTGCTCCAGGTTTTTCCGGGCAGAGGCATCAAACGGCTGACGATCCTTCGGTAGATCAGCAACCGGGCAATTGGCCAGGTTGCTATCATCTGTTTTTGTAAAATATGCGCAACCAGACAGTGCAGTAACAAACAAAGAAATGGTGATGGCAGATTTTGCCATGTATGTCAGAGATTCATTCATGTTTCCCCCCTGCCTGTCTTGCAGATTACTACTGCCGCTGATCTTGTTTCCCGTGCGTTTTTTGTCGTGAACAGCACCAACAAACAGTGTCCAGGTTCAAGGAACCCCTCTGGAAGAGAGTAGCATCATTCATCGTCACCGGAAAATACTGGTTGTGTATGTCCGAATATTTTTCCATTTTGAATACTGATCAACCTCTGCATGGCAATGGTATTAAGCATCGTGCGCCTGGAGTCAGTTGATCTGCCCGAGCAACACCTGTGCACCCAGCCCGATACCCAGTGTGAAAACGAAGGCAATAATCCACACCGGTTTTACCAGCGATATCGGTGTCAGAGTTAATGCAGAGGTGGATGCAGGAGTCGATGTTGCTGCATCGTTATGTTGCTGATACATCGGTATGACAATGCGCAGATACACCGCCAGTGACAACACACTGTTAAGAATTGCCACCACGGTCAGCCAGGTAAATCCGGCATCCATTGCTGCGCCGAATAACATAAACTTGCCGACAAAACCGGCGAGCGGCGGGATGCCTGCCAGTGAAAGCAGAAACACCACCATCGCTACACCCATAACCACTTTTTTACGTCCGGTGCCAGAGAAGGTATCCAGCGTTCGACCGGTAGTCATAACGACAGCGAAAGCCCCCAGATTCATGGCGGCGTAGGCGGCGGCAAAAACAATGATGGACTCAAACGCGAGTGAACTGGTGCCCACGGCGACGATACCGAGCAGAAAATAACCGGCCTGGGCAACAGAAGAATACGCCAGTAATCGCACCACATTATTTTGTACCAATGCGGCGAGGTAACCATAAGTCATGGTCAGCACAGAGACTACAGCGATGATCAGCGGGCCAGTCAGTGCTCATGGGTAAATCACGAACGACTTGTGCCAGTGCGAAAATAGCGCCGATCTTGGGAACTACGGACATATAGGCAGCGATTGATACCGGTGCACCTTCGTAGGCATCCGGTGCCCAGAAGTGAAACGGCACCAGTGCGGCCTTGTAACCCAGACCGACGATAACGGCGATCAGGCCAATGGCGGCGATGACCGGTTTCGTGTCGAGGAGGGACAAATCACTGAGCAACGTCGAACCGGTACCACCAAACCAGTAACTGAGACCGAAGATCATAATGGCGCCGGTGACCGAACCAAACACAAAAAACTTCATCGCGGCTTCAGTGGCGGCATCATCGCGCGGGTAGGCCACCAGCGCAAAGGAACCCAGACCGGAGAGCAAAACACCCAGCACCAGCAGCATGGTGTCACCGGCGCTGGCCAGCACCAGCGAGCCCAGCGTCACCAGACAAATGAGCACATAGACAGTGCCTTCCCGGTCACTGCCACCAATTTCTGCACGCGCCAGCAGTATTGACAGCACCGTTGCAGGTAGCAGAATGAGCTTGGCCCAGACGCTCAGGGTATCAATACGGTATGTACCGCCGAATATACTGGTGTCCGCACCCAGCAGGGGCAGGGTCATGCCGGTGGCGAGCAGCAGGCCGGTGACAGTAACGACCAGTGCGATACGCGGCAGGCGCAACATCTCGGCCACCAGTGCGAACACGATGGTCAGCAGTACAATGATCTCGGGGATCAGCAGGGCAAGATCAGCGGCCATCAGAACTGCAATGCTGCGGTAGTTTTGTGAATCATGTCCAGCACCAGGGCCGGTGCAATGCCTACCACAACAATCAGTATCAACAGCGGAGCCAGCGTGAGCACTTCCCGTGTATTCAGATCACTCATTGTTGCCCATTTTTCGTTGGGCTCACCGAGGAAGACCTTGCCAATGGCGCGCAGGTACAGACCGGCGGTGATGACGATACCCA
>JAADIL010000218.1 GCA_013151355.1 Gammaproteobacteria bacterium | reverse complement strand
TATTGAACTCAAAGCGCAAAGGCATAATGCGCGATATGACCGGAAATATGACATTGGCCATGTCCTTTGCCGAGCTGAATGTGGACTCCAGGATCAAGGCACCCGGCTGTACCTTCGCGGCCAGATTGACGGCCACGGAGCCACCAAGTGATCGGCCAAAGACAATTATCTGCTGCCGGGAAAAACCCTTCTCCTGCAACAAATATTGCCAGGCTGCCATGGCATCGTTATACAAACCAGGCTCACCGGGTTTGCCCTGACTAGCCCCATAGCCCCGGTAGTCGAATATAAAAACATTCAGTCCGAGTCTGTGGAAAATCATTACCGACTCCCGCCTGTGGGAAATATTCCCTGCATTTCCATGAAAAAACAGCAAGACCCGGGATGCCTCCTGGTGCGGGATAAACCAGCCGTGTAACCTGACTCCATCCACTGTTTCCAATGTCGTATCCTCGTACGGCAATCCCCAATCTGCTGGTGTCTCAATCAGGCTTCTGGAAGGAAAAAAGATCATTGCGGGTTGCTCTGGTGGAACAGCCAACCACCAAACAGAGCAAGCACAAGTATCGAGACAAAAAAACCACTGAACATCGTCGTTAATCCTCGCCATTGCAGTGAACCTGGACAATACCTGCGTCTCTACACAGTGCGCAATAAACGACCTCGAAGCAAGCCGACGGGGTATTAACGTCACACCGGCGAAAACCAGTGTCCAGGGGTTTCAACCTCTGGATTCTGGCCTGCGCCAGAATGACGATATTCGCAGCACCAAAAGCAGGCGTTCCCAGGCGAGCTGCGGGGAATTGAACCCATAGAGATTAACGGTCATTCACTCGCTACGTCGCGCCCGGTATATAACCAGACTGGCATTCCAGATAAAAACCCCGACACCGACCATAACACCCACGTCATATGACATCCCCTGCGGATAGATCAATGGCATAATGTAGTGCGCAATAAAACCACCCTCATAACCCGCTTGTCCCGCCTCTGCGCGAAAATAGTTTTCGAGAGGCGTTAATGGACAGTACCAGTGCATCAGGTTGACCACCGAAGCCCAGAGCACCATGGGCAAATGTATCCAGGCAATCCAGTGATGGTAAAAGATGAACAGCGCCCCGAAGACCACAAAGACAATAAATGCCAGGTGCAATAGTAAAACCGTATCTGCCAGTAGATTTGAAAACATGTTGTTATGGGTTCAGCACACAATAATAAACGACCCCGCAGCAAGCTGACGGAGTATTAACGTCACACCGGCGAAGGCCTGTCCAGGGGTTTCAACCTCTGGATTCTGGCCTGCGCCAGAATGACGGTATTCGCAGCAAGCTGCGGGGAATTGAACCCATAGAGATTAACAGGTACCCGGCAAAGCTGAAGCTGGCGTTTATATCCCGTTGCCAACTTGCCGCTAAAATTGGCAAATTGTTACAAACAAACTGTTAATCAATGACATGGAGGCGAAAACCTCCCTGTTGCCGCTTGAATGCCTCGTCAGAGAACCACACCGCTTTTTGATCATTCGCCACCAGCACCTTCCTCTAACCTGAATTAATCAGTTGAGCCTACTGCGAGCATCCAAGGCACTCTCGCTACGACTCAACTGATTAATTCAGGTTTAAACCTTCGGCAAGAAATCAACAGAACCTGGGGGCGTTATCAAACGTTCATGCTGTTGCAGTGCCCACAATTTTGCATAAACACCCTCGTGCGATAACAGAGCACTATGATTCCCCTGTTCAACAATTCTACCTTCTTCCATCACCAGTATTTGATCCGCATCAACAATGGTCGATAATCTGTGAGCAATGACCAGGGTCGTGTGATTGACACTGGCTATTTTCAGCGCACCGAGAATCGCCTGCTCGGATTCGCTGTCGAGCGCCGACGTGGCTTCATCAAAAATCAGAATACGTGGCTGCTTGATAATCGTACGGGCGATGGCAACCCGTTGTTTTTCACCGCCGGATAATTTCAGACCACGTTCACCCACTACCGTGTCATAACCTTCCGGCAGGCTTTGTACAAAATCGTGCAACTGTGCCAGTTTTGCCGCAGCAATAATGTCATCCTGCGTGGCTTCTGGTCGTGCATAGGCCAGGTTGTATTGCAGGCTTTCGTTAAACAGCACCGTGTCCTGCGGCACAATGCCGATGGCAGCACGCAGGCTGGTTTGTGTGACTTCACTGATATCCTGCCCGTCAATGAGCACCCGCCCCTGTCCTGTATCGTAAAAACGAAACAATAAACGCGCCAGCGTTGATTTACCTGCACCACTGGCGCCCACCACTGCCACTTTTTTACCCGGTGCAATGGTAAAATCAATGTCATGCAAAATTGGCCGGTCATCCTGATAGGCAAAGGCCACATGTTCAAAGCGCACTTCACCCCGGGTAACATTCAATGGCTGTGCATCAGGTCGATCCTGTACCTCCGGCACCTCCTCCAACAGTTTTATCAACTGGTCCATATCGGTCAATGAATGTTTCATTTGCCGGTAAACAATGCCAAGAAAACCCAGTGGAATAAACAATTGCAGCAGGAAGGCATTCACCAGTACAAAATCACCGATGCTCATGTCACCGTTGCGCACTTCGTCTGCGGCAAAAAACATAATCAGCGTGACGGATACAGCGATAATGGCAGCCTGACCAAAATTCAGCAGTGACATCGACGACTGACTGATAACCGCGTTATCTTCCCACTTGCCAAGCGTGTTGTCGCAGCGGGCCAGCTCTACTTTTTCATTACCAAAATATTTTACGGTTTCATAATTAATCAGGCTTTCGATGGCCTCGTTATTGGCCTGGGATTCGTAACGATTCATGGCCAACCGGTATTCCATGCGCCAGTTGGTCACCGCAAAAGTGAAGGCCACGTAAGCCACAACGCTGCCAAAAATAATAATGGTAAAAACCACATCATATTGACTCACCAAAATACCCGCCACCAGCAAAAACTCCACCATGATGGGTAAAATGCTGAAGGTAAAATAGTTAAGCAAGGTACTGAGGCTGGCTGCACCACGCGCAAGATCACGGCTGATGGCACCTGTCTTGCGTTCCAGATGAAAACGCAACGCCAGTTTGTGCAGGTGCTCAAGGGTACGCAGGGTTAATCGTCGCATGGCGCGATAGCGCACCCGGGTGAACAATACATCACGCAATTCATTGAACAGGGATGCACTGAGCCGCAACGCACCATAAGCCATCAACAAGGCCACAGGCAGCACCACCAGCACATCCACTTTCATGTCCAGCTCATCCACCAGCCCCTTCAACACCAGAGGCACACCCACATTGGCCACCTTGGCCAGTATCAGACTACTGAGTGCCAGCAACACCCGGCCCCGGTATTCCCACAGGTAAGGCATCAAGGCGTGGATGTTGGCCCAGTCCTTTCGGTTTTCAGTGGGTGCGTCCGTGTAACGATGAGGTGCAGACATGGATCAGCTACTTAAACGCCCAACGATACGGAATCCCGCGACATAAGTCCCAATCGCCGAACCAATGGTACAAAACATAAACACCAGTAAAACCCGTGTTACCCGGTTGCGCCACCAACCTTTGATGGTCGTGGTGTCCGCACGCAATTTTCCAAAATCTCCCACCTTGGGTCGTCGTAAATAAACCTCGATACCGGCAGTGACCATGCCCGCACCAATGGTGGGATTCAGTGATGTCAGTGGTGCCGCCAGAAAAGCTCCAATAACAGTCAGCGGGTGTGCGGTGGCAATAAGCGCACCCAGTGCTGCCAGACCACCATTGATTAATACCCAGTCCATGACCAGCTGCCAGCCCATTTCCGGGCTGCGGGAAAAACCGATGCCAAAACCCAGGAAGACCAGTGCGACAATTAACCATGGAAAATATTTGAGCCAGCTTACACCGGCAGGTATCGTATCAAGGCGGGCCACTGCTTCATCGGCAACATGAGCCAGCCTGTTTTCCAGCGTTTCCTGTTGAACCTGTGCCGCCTTGTCATCATCAGCCACAAACGCCTCAAAACGTTTTACCATACCCGCCAAATGACCGGCACCAATCACCACCAGAATATTTTCATGCGGATGTTTGGCCACTTCCTGTTGCAGACGCGCCACCATGTATTCATCACGCTCACCGATGAGCGGCTGAAACAGATCTTGTTCTTCTTCGGCAAACTGGGCAAAGGTTGATTCAAGAATATCGCCTTCTTTCAATTTTTCGATTTCTTCTTCGCTGACTTTTTCACTGGAGACCACGCTGGTCACCAGGCCTGCGATCAAATTCATGCGCCGCCACCAGGGCACGTTACGATAAATACGTTTTAGTGTTACACCCACCTCACGATCCACCAATAACACCGGCAGTTTGGCCTCTTTGGCACACTCAATGGCTTCACGCATTTCCGCACCCGGCTGAATACCGATTTGCTCGGCGGCTTTTTGTTGAAAAGCCCCCAGTGCAAGGCTGGCCGCGACCATAGAGGCTTTGCCGTCACGCACAACCTGAAATAAATCCATTTTTGCCAGGGCGTCGGGATTAACGATGGAGTTGTAACGACTGGGGCACAGTTCCACTGCCACCGCATCGTAGTCTCCCGTTTCGATCAGTTCTTTGACTTTTTCTGCGCTGGTGCGTGACACATGTGCCGTGCCTAACAGGGTGATACGGCTCTCGCCAATCATCACTGTGGCCATAGGTTCCTGGTTTTCATTTTCGTTTACATCAACAGCTTCAGGTATTTTATTCAAAACATTATCCATCAGTAATTTTCATCGTTTTGCAGGGTGGGCAATGCCCACCCTGCCTTTTACGGGTTCCTGGATGACAGCAAAAAAATTTAATTTCAGGCACGTGACATAAACTTGTTACCATCGGTATTTATTTTTATCACTTCACCCGTCTCGATGTATTCCGGCACTTGCACTTCCAGTCCGGTGACCAGCGTCGCTGTCTTGGTGCGGCCCGCTGCCGTTGCACCTTTCAATGCCGGTGCCGTATCTTTAATTTCCAGGCTGATGGTTTGCGGTAATTCAATACCCAGCACACGCTCATCCACCATCAGTACATAAATGCCTTCCAGACCATCTACCAGATAACCCAGTTCGTCTTCCAGTTCCGCCTGCCCGAGGGTGTACTGGCTGTAATCTTCGATATCCATGAAGGTGAACATGTCACCATCCTGATATAAAAACTGTGCCTGACGTTTGACCAAATCCAGTTCGGTGAACATGTCATCAGCCTTACAGCTCTCGTCCAGTTTTTGCCCCGTTTGCGCATTATTAAAACGGATTTTATAAATGGTTTGCGCACCACGGGAAGAAGGACTGCGTGATTCAATTTTTTTGACGACATAAGGCGCGCCATTAATCTCAACGACATTGCCTCTTTTTAATTCACTTGCCTTTGGCATCATTCACCCCTTCTCGGTCATTCAACATATTTAAAAATTCAATGCTGTAATTTTCCATACAGTCGCGCATAGAGCCCGTCATTTTCCAGCAGTTCTTCGTGCTGGCCTTCTGCGATAATTTGACCATCATCAAAGACATATGCCCGGTCCGCCTGCTTCACCGCACTCAATCGGTGAGCAATAATCAATGTGGTGCGATTTTCCAAAAAGGCGCGCAACGCCTGATGCAACCGCGCTTCAGTTTCAGCATCCAGCGCCGAGGTTGCTTCATCGAGAATCACTACCTTCGGATTCGACAACACCATACGTGCAATAGCCAGTCGCTGTCGCTGCCCGCCAGAAAGACGAATACCCTGAGTACCGACTATTGTATCCAGTTTGTCCGGCATAGATTCCACTACTTCACACAGTTGCGCCACATCCAGCGCCTGCCATAACTGCTTGTCGCTGAATACCTGACCCAGAGACAGGTTCATGCGCACTGTGTCGTTAAACATGGCCGGATGTTGTAACACCGTTGCCACGTTTTCACGCACAACATCCAGCCCAATTTCCGATACCG
>JAADIL010000062.1 GCA_013151355.1 Gammaproteobacteria bacterium | reverse complement strand
ACAGTTCACACAAACCCTTGTCTTTCATAATCTGCATTGTCCGAAATATTGGCAACCCTGGAAGAACTTACAATCCCAAACAATACAACACACATCATCAATCACCTTTCATCTCAATGAAAAAAGAAACGGGCACAGGCGAGTATAAGCACTCTTTATTCTTCACCTTTATTCCCACCCTCAGCGGAAAACAAGCTCTAACCAGCAGTAAGAGCAATAAAAAACCGTAGTAATAACGGTAGTACTGACAATAGAACAAGGATATTTATTTCGATACATTCTTTGACTCATTGAAAGAGGTGCCAATCAACCAGGGCAGTTTTTCATACGAAAATGCAGACAAGGAGAGTAACCCATGAGAACCCGAATAATTCCCGAAATTACAACAAATAAAATGAGCGGTATCGCGGTGGCAGTATCACTCTGCCTTGCGCTTGCCGCTACCCCGACCTTCGCTGATTCTATAAAGCGAATCAGCGTTGACAGCGGAAGCATGCAATTCAATGTTCTGCATGCGGATTATCAGGCAATGAGTGACGATGGACGATACGTAGCATTCATTGCAAGCCTTGCCAATGAACCTTCTTATCGCCACAACGTCTACCTCCGTGACCGCACAACGGGTACTACGGAACTGGTCAGTGTTGCTAACGATGGCAATGATAGTGGAATTCCAGGGTCTTTCGACATTAACGGTGATGGCCGTTACATCGTGTTCACTGGCAAAAAGCTTGATGGCAGCAATGGTAATATTGATGCCTACGTCCGTGATCGCCTCACGGGTACAACAGAGCTGGTTTCTGTCGCCAGTGATGGCAGGCCGGGCACAGAAAACAAAAGTGCCAGCCAGGTCTCCATCAACACCAGTGGGCGCTATGTCGCCTTTCTTTCCGATTCCGCGGATCTGGTCAGCGATGATACCAACGGCGTGGCAGATATCTTCATAAGAGACAGAATCGCCGGTATCACCCGGCGAATCAATGTTGCCAGTGATGGCACACAAGCTAACGGAAATAGCATTAGCTCCTATCGAGCAGCAGTCATTAGCGCAAATGGGCGCTATGTCGTATTTCATTCTGCTGCCAGCAATTTGGTACCCAATGACAGTAACGGTGTTCCTGACCTTTTTGTGCGTGACCTGGTCAATGGCATCACTGAACGGGTCAATCTTTCTTATGACGGCTCACAGGGAAGCTATGGCCATAATGGTGAACGCTTCGATATGAGTTCAGATGGCCGCTATGTGACATTTGCCTCCCGTGACAACCTGGTAGCCAACGATAATAATGGTCAACTCGATATCTTCGTACGCGACCTGGCCACAGGTACAACCGAGCTGATCAGTACTGCCCACGATGGCTCGCAAGCGGACTCGATAAGTGCATACCCAGGTATCAGCGCCAACGGCCGTTATGTAAGTTTTAATTCCATGGCAACCAACCTCGTCACAGGCGGCAATCCTCAGGGTCTTGCTACTTTTCTCCGTGACCGCATTACAAATATCACTGAAATGGTGGATGCACCTTATGATGGCACAGCTGCGAACAATTTCAGTTTTGGTAATAGCACAGTAAGCGCAGATGGACGCTACGTTGTTTTTCCTTCATCTGCCTCCAATCTTGTGCCCGGTGATTCCGAAAGCAATACCAGTCTGGATATTTTCATACGCGACCGCAGTAAAAAGCCAGCTTATTCCATGATGTTAAAATCGTACACTGGTTTTTAACCAGCCAGAGATGATGCAATTCAACATTGCGCCCTGATACAAGCCAAAACGAAAAAAACCTCTGAGATTGCTCAGGGGTTTTTTCATTCATAATGTTACAAGTATCCATGACCCCAAACCCGCCAGCACCCTTCTCCTCTAACATCACTGTCGTAATATTCTACTGAAGCACCTACACAATTCCCCTCATTGAAAAAGGTTTTTTCGCCTCCTACACTCAGCCTGGGTGTAAAATCCCTCCTTAAATTATTATAGTTACAAACGTGAAAAGGAATTTAAATATGTCCAACAACAAAAGTATGATTTTACTGTCTATTGCCGGAATATTAACAAGTTTGCCCATGCTGACGTCCGCTGAAACTGTATTCGAAGAAGTCAGGGTGGTATATGACGGCGGAGGGCAAGATCATCTTAACGCGGCTGCGGTGGATGTGGATGGAAACATGTATATCACCGGAGTAAGGGGTCAATCTGCCGGTATAAATGCTGCCTATTACACGGCAAAATATGATAGCTACGGCCGTGAGGAATGGCTTCGTATCTATGCTCCGGGGGGAACATCAGCGGGAGGTAAAATGACCATTGACCGGGATGGTAATTCCTATATAGCGCTGACTGCACCTTTAGGAAGAATCTTGAAGTACGATACTGACGGCAATGAAAGTATTTTAGTCGCTGACCCTAATATAACGCCTTATGGCTGTTGTAGTGGGGAAGTTGGCCTGGTGCTTGATAAGGATGAAAATAATCTGTACACGTGGGTGTCGCACACGATACAAAAAGTAAGCCTCAATGGTGGCACAAACTGGGCACAGCAATTACACGCAGCAAGTTACCTGGTGCGCGACATTGCCGTGGATGACGCTGGTGATATTTATGTAGTTGGGCAGTCGCTGAGCATTGCAACAGAGCTTGTCATCAAGAAATTTGACAGCCTGGGCAACGTTATCTGGAGCCAGTTCTGGTCTGAAGACGGGATGCAAAGTGAATATACCTATGGTCTGGAGCTGGATTCCAATAATAATGTTTACATTCTCGCGCAGGTTGTCAGTTATGAAAACTCTTGTTTATATTGTGTAACATCATCAATTATAAACTTTAGTTCAGATGGCAACTTTGTGAATAGCGTCATCCTGGGTGGGGAAGACGAATACGTGGCAGGAAGCATTAAAATAGTTGATGACAAAATATATGTCGTTGTACGTAAACGGACAGGCCCTACGATGGTAACCCAAAAGCGAAATACAGACTTGTCGTTGATTTGGAGCGCAGAGCATGCCGTTGGTTACATAGTGCCCCGTAATAGCCCTGATATTGACGGACTCGGCAATGTTATCGTTGGTTACGATGGACTGGACGCCAAAATGAGCACCGTTAAATACGACATGAATGGCAACGAACTCTGGACAATGAAAGGTGAAGGCCGACGTTCAGTATTCGTAAAATTCGGGGCATCGAGCGACATTTATACAGCAGGTTCGGCAGGTCTTATCCCCGATACCTTTATGTATCGTTACGATGTAACCTCGTTAATTTGCCAATAAACCAGTTTGTGAGCGCAGGAAAAACACCCGCAGTGCGGGTGTTTTTCTGGGAGACACAGATTGAACAAAGGCAGTTTTGCCCCGGTGTACGAACGGAATGTGCCTTGAGGTATGCACACCCCTCCTGTAATGAGAGCAATCCCTCATCTCATCATTCATGGGAACATTACACCTCTTTATTTATAAAGGAACCCTGCGATCACAAGAAGTTTCTGGGCAATTTTCACCTGTTTGCAACCGACCTGAACATTTTGGCTGGCAACAGACTTGCTCAACAACGTCTACGTGGCTCATAAAATTTACTTCGGAAAAGGTTTTTGTAATTTTTTGCTGAAGAAATTGCTCAAGTACACCTCTTCGCCATACTGAATACGGGAGCTAATCGATACCTCTGTTTTCAGCCCGGCAATCCATACCCTTCTGATTGAACATTTGACCAGAATCAGCCACCAGATGAAACTAAAGGTTACCAAAAATCCGGGGCGTATGCCATAAAACGATGGCATGAAAAATCACGATTGCATGCCCACAATTATTACAGTGTATCGATTAATTTATGTGTGAATTAAATCCTTATCTGTAAATCACCTGGCACACAAGACAGTAATAAAAACAAACTATATATTGTTATTTATTATAAAAAGTTGTTTTTATCGAACAATCGGCTCAAAATTTGGTTAAGTTTTGATCAAAATTTCGGCTTTAACCTATAAAACTCAGTAAAAACCACTACAAAAAACACTAATCATCCTGAATAACCAATAAATTATAGGTAGTATTTTTCATTTGAGGAATGGTTTGCAAAATTGACAGCAACTTACCTCGCTGCTAAGTTTTTGTCGTTGCTCAGCATCCGGTACCGGACGCTGAACACGAGGAGGTCAATGCTGTTTTGACCAGATCGCACCCACGTGATCAACAACTGCTGGGTGTGTTTTATAAAATTTAATCTACAAACTTATAAAGGGGATTTATCATGGGTATGGGACAAGGTGGTGGTGGTATGGGCGGCGGCGGCGGTATGGGCGGCGGCGGTGGTGGTGGCATGGGCGGCGGCGGTGGTGGCATGGGCGGAGGAATGTAAGCCTTTGCGCCTCGTTGTAACCCGCTGCACCTGGTAACAGGTGCGCATTGTGCGAACAACACTAACACTATGCAGCACCGGCGTTGTTCTACGCACAATATGTGGCTGAATCCACATAAAAATAAAAAGGAACTCTGTTATTTATTTGGCAGAGTTCCTTTCTTTTTTGCAGGAAAATTTTCGGCTCTCCCGAATCCCCAAAGCACTTCGCGGGTTGCCTCTGTAATCTGTGATCAGGCCTCAAATCACAGTAATAACCCCCCGAATACTTGTCACGCCACATTCAGGTCTGCTGCCTTCCAGCGCACCACAATTAACAGCTCCAGGGAATGAAAAT
>JAADIL010000262.1 GCA_013151355.1 Gammaproteobacteria bacterium | reverse complement strand
TGATGACAAAATGGCTGAATGCAGATTATAAAAAACGCACCGGTAATGCCGCATTTGATAACGAAGTTGATATTGTCGCAAGTCTGGATCTAAATGATGCATCGTTCAACTTTCTCACCTGCAACTTTCTCGACCCTGACGGCCGAAGCCCGGATTCAAACCGACTCGCTGTACTGACAGCACTTGGCGGTATTGGTAAAACAGCGCCATCAGCAACGGCAAATTTGAGTTTTACTTATGATGCCTTGTGCGACAGCGAAATTCGTACACGCATTTCTTCCGCAACCCCCGTAAAAATTTATATCCAGGTATCCATAACAACAAATGAAGAAGGTAGCATTATTACTAAAGGCCCATTCGAAATCGAAAATTATTTACTGGGTATTTCAATAGAAACTTCTGCAATAATATTAACCGGCAACCCTGGTGGTGTCGTTACAATTCCACTTTCCACCCTGAATACCATTACAGCTCATGTATACGTAAAAGATGAATCAAGCGACACCATCATTTGCACAGCAGAACAAATATTTAATCCATCTGTTACCGTTCCAGCAATTACCTACGGTTCATTCCGAAATGTTGTGCTAATGCTAAGTATGTGAGCAGATATTTCACCCGCACTGGCGTCTTTCCACTGCAGCATAGCTTCTCATACTTTTCCGCTCATTATATTATATTGCAGAGTCACTTTTGTTCTTCTCTCATATTCCCCACTCTATGCCGGCAACCACCCGGTCATTCCGGGAAAACTGCCCGAAAAACCCGGCATCATCACCATAAAAAATATCTGCGCCGAACGAGACCGTTACAGTATCCGTCCATTCATAACTCAACTTTGGCCGCAGCAGTCCATCGTCATGCCGGGATTGTGCAGCCACAATACTTCTGCCACAACGGTTTCATTCATAAAGTCCCGTCGCATCAGAAAGGTCATCGTTATATCCATATCCACTGCTGCTCTCAGCAATCCGGGCCGGATATCGGTCAACCGGCTTTGAAACAGTTGCGTACTGATAAAGGTATCGTCGATGCCCGACCAGTCCAGCCCGAGCACATAAGAAAATTCATCATTTTTATGACGCCATCGTTGTCATTGATATTATCAGACAGAAAATATCGACCGGTTGAATAACCAGGTTCGCCACGCAACACAGCATCACCAAAGGCGTTACTGAAAGTGCCACCAAACAAATGACTGCGTTTGTAACGCGGCGTCACTGTTATTTTTGGTTGAGGTCCCGGCGTTAACGTTCTGAACAGAACGGGTGTGTCGTTGAAATGGTAAAGATAGTTGTTTACTGTCAAATCCCGGCCACCAACAAAACGGGTTAAACGCAACCCATAGTCGGCATCTGCAAAAAACGATCACTGGCCACAAAGGTATGCGTGATCCATCAAAATCATCAAGGATAAACTCCCTGAAATCCTGGGGGTTCACTACATCCAGCACCTTTAATTGCCCCAAACGAATAAACGACCCCGCAGCAAGCTGACGGGGTATTAAACCCAAAGCGATTAATGTCACACCGGCGAAGGCCGGTGTCCGGGGGTTTCAACCTCTGGATTCTGGCCTGCGCCAGAATGACGGTATTCGCAGCAAGCTGCGGGGAATTGAACCCATAGAGATTAAGGATAAAAAGTGCCTCGCCTAATAAATTCTGCGCGCTGTGGAAGTTCCACAACACTCAGACAACTATAGACAGGTTGACTCTAACTTTTCCCTACACACTCATTTTTCTTTAAAAAATTAATGTTATATTTCAATCATCTGGATAACTTAAGTGAGGTAGTTTCTGCATAATTACCCTGGCTTGCCGCTGGATATCAGTTGTTGCTCAACAGCCGCTTTGGTGCAACCCGACCATCATCCAGCACGGTGCCCAACCCCAGAAAACGTTTATCACTGGCATACAGTCGCACCCAGCCACGGTCCTTGAGCTGCGGTACAAACACCGCCTGCCCCTGGCAGAGGTAAAAGCTGGCGTCTTCCGGGAGGCGTACTTCCGGCCAGTCCGGCAGCGTGGATTCCATTGGTAACAGCAGTTCATCCAGTGCGTGAATGCCCGATTGCTCAACAAGGGTCTGCAAAGATTCCAGTGTGTGCAAGGCATGCCCATCCAGTGCGCCAACACCGGTACGCCGCAAGGCCGCTACGTGAGCACCACAACCCAGCGCTTCACCGATATCTTCAGCCAGTACACGGATGTAGGTGCCCTTTGTGCAACGTACATCCAACTCCAGTTCATCGCTTTCAAGCCGCAACAATTTCAGGGAGTGAATGGTGATGTCACGCGGCTCACGCTCAACTTCGATGCCCTGGTGGGCCAATTTATAAAGTGGTTGACCTCCGCGCTTGATGGCGGAATGCATGGGGGGAATTTGCTGGCTCTGGCCCAGAAAACTTTCCAGTACTTCTTGCACCTGTGCGATTGTCAGTTCACCCAGCGGCCGTGTTTTACGGATTTCACCATCGGCATCACCGCTGTCGGTGGTTACGCCCAATTTACAGGTCGCGCGATATTCCTTGTCCGCAGAAAGCAAAAAACCGGAAATTTTAGTGGCCTCTCCGAGGCAGATGGGCAACATGCCCGATGCCAGTGGATCAAGACTGCCGGTATGCCCTGCCTTGTTTGCATTGAAAAGCCGTTTGACAGTTTGCAGGGCAGCATTGGAGGTAATACCAGTGGGTTTGTCCAGCAGCAGTACACCATTCACACTTCGGCCACGGTTACGACGACGTGCCACAATCATTCTCCAAAAGAGTTAATAAAAAAACGGAAAGGTCGCCTGGTGCATTTCACCCCTCATCCCGACCTTCCCCCCTCAAGGGGAGAAGGGGAAAAATCAACGTGATTACCAGATCAAGTTTTCTGCCCTTACAAAAGCAGAGACGCGATTAATCGCGTCTCTGCCGGAATCCGGACACCATATACACGGGTTATTTCACTCCCGTTTCTGTGATTTTTCAGACCGGGGGTCGGCGGGTTTGTCTGTTGCTTCATCAACTTCGACAGAGGGTGCGCCAGACTGTTTAATCAGATCCGTTAAACGATTCCCGTATTCCATTGAGGAATCGTAAACAAAAACCAGCTGGGGGGTGGTACGCAACTTGAGACGCCGGGCCAATGCAGTACGCAAATAACCGGCGGCCTTGTTCAGGGCCAGTGTGCTGCTTTCAACGGATCTTTTCGCCTGTTCTTTATCAGCCAGATTTTCATCCAGCACCGTAAAATACACACGCGCCCGTTCAAACTCATGCGTAACATCAACGCCGGTGACAGTGACCATGCCGACCCGCGGGTCACCCAGTTCCATTTGAATCAGTTCAGCCATGTGCCGCTGAATCTGATCCGCCACCCGGCGTGTGCGACTAAATTCTTTAGCCATTGTGATTTACCCCACAGATCCCCAGGCGAACAAACAGCCGTTACAGGGTACGTTTAACTTCAACTTGTTCGAAGACTTCAATTTGATCGCCTTCTTTTATGTCGTTGTAGTTTTTCACACCAATACCACATTCTGTGCCTGAGCGAACTTCCTGCACGTCATCCTTGAAACGACGCAAGGATTCCAGCTCGCCTTCGTAAATCACGACATTGTCGCGCAATACACGAATGGGGTTGTTTCGTTTCACGATACCTTCCATCACCATACAGCCCGCAATGGCACCCAGTCTGGGTGAACGGAAAACATCGCGCACTTCGGCAAGACCCACGATTTCTTCCTTGAATTCCGGTGCCAGCATGCCGCTCAGTGAATTCTTTACCTCATCAATGGCATCGTAAATCACGCTGTAATAATGCAGGTCAATACCATCTTCTTCGATGATGCGTTTCGCCGAGGCGTCTGCGCGCACATTAAAACCGATCATTACCGCCGAAGAGGCTACAGCCAGATTGACATCAGACTCGTTGATCCCCCCCACTCCACTGCCAACAATTTTCACTCTCACTTCGCTTGTAGACAGTTTTGTCAGCGACTCATTCAGGGCTTCCACCGAACCTTGCACATCGGCCTTCACCACCAGGTTAAGGGTGTTCACTTCGCCCTCTTCCATCTGTGAGAACATGCTTTCCAGTTTGGCTTTTTGCTGACGCGCCAGTTTCACATCACGGAATTTTCCCTGACGGAACAGCGCCACTTCACGTGCCTTGCGCTCATCATCCACTACCAGCATTTCATCGCCTGCACTGGGTGTACCGGACAAACCCAAAACTTCCACCGGAATTGACGGGCCCGCGTCAGCAACAGGTTGGCCATTTTCATCCAGCAGCGCGCGCACCCGACCATATTCCTGGCCGGCAAGCACCATGTCGCCCTTGCGCAAGGTACCGCTTTGCACCAGTACCGTTGCTACCGTACCGCGTCCTTTGTCCAGACGTGATTCAATCACCACACCGCGTGCCGGTATATCTTTCACGGCCTTGAGTTCCAGAACTTCTGCTTGCACGGAAATGGCTTCCAGCAATTTATCAACACCTTCACCCGTCAGTGCGGATACGTGCAAAAACTGCGTATCACCACCCCAGTCTTCCGGCACGACTTCTTCGGCCACTAATTCCTGTTTGACGCGATCCGGCTGCGCATCTTCTTTATCAATTTTATTCACCGCAACCACTAATGGCACACCAGCAGCCCTGGCATGCTGAATGGCTTCTTTGGTTTGCGGCATGACGCCGTCATCGGCTGCTACAACCAGCACAACAATATCTGTCGCCTTCGCACCACGGGCACGCATCGCCGTAAATGCCGCATGTCCGGGTGTATCCAGAAAGGTGATCGGACCAAGCGCGGTGTCCACATGGTAAGCACCGATGTGTTGGGTAATCCCCCCTGCTTCGCCTGCGGCTACTTTTGATTTTCGAATGTAATCCAGCAACGATGTTTTGCCGTGGTCAACATGTCCCATAATGGTGACTGCCGGTGCGCGGGTGATTTTCTCGCCTTCATCACTGGAGGCTTGCGTAATACTTTCTTCAAGCGCATTGTCACTTACCAATACGGCCTTGTGACCCATTTCTTCCACAACAATCGTTGCGGTTTCCTGATCAAGCACCTGGTTAATTGTCACCATGCTGCCCATGCCCATCATCACCTTGATGACTTCGGCAGCCTTCACTGCCATTTTTTGTGCGAGTTCGCCAACTGTAATGGTTTCGGCAATGTTGACTTCACGCACCACGGGAGCCACCGGCATTTCAAAACCATGCTCGGTCGGCCCGGAAGACACTGCACCACGTGTACGCCGGGGTTTTTTCTTGCGACGACCCGATTTGCTGGCATCAACATGCAATTCCTTGCGACCATATTTTGTCGGCTTGTCAGCTTTCCCCGGCTTGTTGTCTGCACGCTCGCGTTTTGCACCGCGCTTGTCAGCGGCTTTTTCCGCAGTCGGCTGGGCGGGGGCCGCCGCAGGAGTTGCGGCAACGACTGCCGCAGTCGTGGCTTCTTTCAGTGCCGCTTCTTCTTTTTGTTTTCTGGCCTCTGCTTCTTCCAGACGCTCCTGTTCTTCCCGGGCCTTTGCTTCGTTTGCATCGGTACGCCGTTGACGTTCAAGCTCGGCCATTTTTTCTGCGTCGATGCGATCCTGTGTAATCTTGTCAGTTTCCGCCTTGAGCTTTTCGGCTTCTTCGGAAACGACTTCGCTGCGCTTCATGTATGTACGCTTTTTGCGCACCTCCACATTCACTGTTTTACCGCGCGTTGCACTGCGACCCGTACCACCGGGTTGCTTCAGTTCAGACACTGTCTTGCGGCGCAGGGTAATTTTTTTCGGCTCGCTGACCTTTGTCTCTGCACCTCCGTGGGTATCACGCAGAAAATCCAGCAACTTCATTTTTTCTTCGTCGCTAACGGTTTGCTCGCCGCTCTCAAACGACATGCCAGCCTTGTCCAGCTGTCCCAGCAGACGATCCACCGTGACAACTTCAGCTAATTGTTTTACACTTACGCCTGACATAACTTCCCCCAATCACTTAACCCTGTTGTTCGCCAGCCGCTGTATCTTCAGCAAACCAGGGAGCTCGTGCGGTCATAATCAATTTACCGGCCCGTTCTTCATCCATATCTTCGATGTCCATTAATTCGTCAACGGATTGCTCCGCCAGATCTTCCATGGTGATCACATTACGACTGGCCAGGACAAAAGCCAGATGCTGATCCATTCCATCCATTGTCAGCAAATCTTCTGCTGGCTGTTTTTCCTCCAGTACTTCTTCCTGTACCAGTGCCTTGGTCAGCAATACATCTTTGGAACGGTTACGCAATTCATTCACAATATCTTCGTCAAATTCTTCAATGCCCAGCATCTCTTCCAATGGCACGTAGGCAATTTCCTCGATACTGGTAAAACCTTCCTGCACGAGGATACCGGCAAATTCTTCGTCCACATCCAATTGCGACATAAACAATTGCAAAGCGGCCTTGCCTTCCTGCTCACCTTTTTCCGACAGTTGCTCGTCAGACATCACGTTAATCGTCCAGCCGGTCAACTCACTGGCAAGGCGTACATTTTGCCCGCCACGACCAATGGCCTGCGAAAGCTGTTCCTCTTCCACCGCAATATCCATGGCATTGTTTTCTTCATCCACCACAATGGATACCACTTCTGCGGGCGACATGGCGTTAATCACAAACTGCGCCGGGTTTTCATCCCAAAGAATAATATCCACACGTTCGTCGGCCAATTCGTTGGACACCGCACGCACCCGTGAACCCCGCATGCCAACACAGGCACCTACCGGATCGATACGGGCATCATTGGATTTAACGGCAATTTTTGCGCGAGAACCGGGATCGCGTGCAGCCGCCAGAATATCAATCAGACCTTCACCCACTTCGGGGATTTCCAGTTTGAACAATTCGATCAATAATTCCGGTGCCGTGCGACTCACAAATAATTGTGGGCCACGCATTTCGGAACGTACGTCTTTCAAATAACCTCGTACACGATCACCAGGGCGCACAGCCTCACGCGGTATCATATCTTCGCGCGGCACCAAGGCTTCCACATTTTCGCCAAGGTCCATAATGATGTTGCCCTTGTCCAGGCGCTTGACCACACCCATAACCAATTCGCCAATTCGCCCCTTAAAGGCTTCGACAACGTGCGCACGCTCGGCATCACGCACCTTTTGCACGATAACCTGCTTCGCCGCCTGTGCCGCAATACGCCCAAACTCGGCAGACTCCATGGGCTCTTCAATGAACTCTCCGGTTTTAATATCCGGGTCTTTTTTCAGCGCATAAGTCAGCTTGATTTGTGTATCGGGATCTTCAAAATCCTCGGAATCATCCTCAAACACTTCCCAGATACGAAAGGTTTTGTATTCACCCGTTGTTCGGTCGATATCAACACGCACATTGATATCCACACCGCTAAGCTTTTTGCTGGCTGTCGCCAACGCTGCTTCGATGGCACCAAAAATCGTCTCTTTATCGAGTCCCTTCTCATTCGATACGGCATCTGCAACCATCAATATTTCTTTGCTGTTCATCGCTCTCCGCCTCATCATAGCCGTGGCCTGTTACCCAGGGCATTTAGATTTTTTTCTAACGTGTTGCTCTCAATTTACTACTATTTTTACAAGTCTGTTTGCGTTTTACCCACTAAAAGTCAGCAATCAGATTTGCCTTATCAATAGCGCCCAGCGCCAATACCAATTCATTTTCACCAATATTTACAATTACCTGCTCATTTTCGACACCTTGCAAGGTGCCCCTGAATTTGCGCTGCCCATCAATCGGCGTTACCAACTTCAATTTAACCTTATGGCCCGCAAACTGCTCAAAATGTTTCAGTGTAAATAATGGTCGATCAAGTCCTGGCGATGATACTTCCAACTGATATTGTCCCTGGATAACATCTTCCACATCCAGTACACCACTCAGTTGGTGGCTCACACGCTGGCAATCACGCACACCAACACCGTTCTCTTTATCAATATACACACGTAACAGGCCGCGATTGCCCTGCCTGCCATATTCAATGCCCACGAGTTCGCAGTCTAATGATTCAACCACCGGGGCGATAACCGCCTGTATATGCGCTGGTATCTGCCGCACAATCTCGCTCCAATTAAACACTTTTTCCAGAAACAAAAAATGGGCCCTAGGCCCACCGTCACATCAACCACTTTAAGCAAGGCCAATTATAGCGCCTGACGGTCTGCACACCAAACTACATCAGCGTTTCAGCCGGTTTTTTTAACAACAAGCTAACAAACGTTAACAAAAAAAAGTTAAAAAAAAACCACGTTTACTCGTGGCCTTTTCGATTCGTACCCGAATCGTCGATTCCTCGTGGAATCATTCTACTTTTTCTCGGCTTGTAGCGAAACAGGATTTTAATCCTGTGACCTTCAGCGGCTATGCCGGATGAAAGCTGAGTCCGATCATCGGACACTCCACAAAACCGTTTTCTCACAGCTAGTAGTGGGAACAGGATTTTAACCTGTGACCTTCAGCGGCTGCACCGAATGAAAGCTAAGCCCGGTCATTGGGCATTCCACAAAACCATTATCTCACAGCTAGTAGCGGGAACAGGATTTTAACCTGTGACCTTCAGCGGCTATGCCGGATGAAAGCTGCGCCCGATCATCGGACACTCCACAAAACCATTTTCTCACAGCTAGTAGCGGGAACAGGATTTTAACCTGTGACCTTCAGCGGCTGCGCCGGATGAAAGCTGAGCCCGATCGTCGGGCACTCCACAAAACCATTTTCTCGTAGTTGGTAGCGGGGACAGGATTTGAACCTGTGACCTTCGGGTTGACCTTCGGGTTATGAGCCCGACGAGCTACCGGACTGCTCCACCCCGCACCCGAGGCAGCGCATTCTACCCAAGTCCGCTGAAAATACAAGTCCGGTTGAGAAATTAGTTAGCATTTTTTGTTATTGACAGTTTCAAGCACCACATAAGCGATAGCATATTCTTTCTCATCAGACAGGCTGAGATGGCTGTTGCCAATACCTTGTTTTTGCAAAATTTGTTGCGCCCGCTGAGAAAACACCAGTAACGGTTTACCCAGCGCATCGTTGTCTACACCGATATCGTGCAGATTCAGTCCGTCACGAAACCCGGTGCCCAGCGCCTTGGCAGCAGCCTCTTTAGCCGCCAAAACGCTTGGCCAAAAACGATGCCTGCTGTGCCGAATCTGTAAAAGTGGCCATTTCGCTCTGGGTAAGAATGCGCGCAGCAAAGCGCTCACCATAGCGATCCAGATTATCGGCCATACGCGGAATACGCACGATATCGGTACCAATGCCGAAAATCACACGCTTTGTGCCTCACGCATCAACTGCTTTATTTCACGCACTGCCGGTTGCAGGCCGCTGAACACGGCCCGGGCAATAATGGCATGCCCGATATTCAGTTCACGAATACCTGGAATGGCCGCAATGGCTTGTACATTGTGGTAATGCAGACCGTGACCTGCATTAACCTGCAAGCCAAGACCGAGGCCATGCTCCACCGCCGTGACAATTCTGGCTAGCTCGATATCACGCTGCGCTGGTGTTTGTGCATCGGCAAAATGTCCGGTGTGAATTTCGATGACGGGCGCACCTACTTCAGCCGCAGCGTCAATTTGCAGCGGATCAGCATCAATAAACAGCGACACCCGTACCTGCGCCTCTGCAAGACGGGAGCAAGCCTCACGCATGCGCTCACGCTGCCCTGCCACATCCAGACCACCTTCGGTAGTCAGTTCCTCACGGCGTTCCGGCACCAGACAACAGTCGGCTGGCTGAATGCGGCTGGCGATAGCCAGCATTTCCTCGGTGACCGCCATTTCCAGATTCATACGGGTTTGTAAAATATCCTTGAGTATTTCCACATCCCGATCCTGGATGTGGCGGCGGTCTTCGCGCAGATGCAGGGTAATAGCATCGGCACCGGCCTGCTCGGCTTCGATAGCCGCTTGAATGGGATCAGGGTAGCGTGTGCCGCGTGCCTGACGTAGCGTAGCAATGTGATCGATGTTGACGCCCAGTAACATGGCGTTTGAGTTTATATTTGCCTGTGCCATAAGAGAGAACCTATGCTGTTTGTTGTGTTGTAAGTCTTTTCGTAGAATCAGTTTTTGTAAAATCGGTTTTGTAAAATCAGGGTGTCATGCGCTGTGCCAACTGAGCGCTTTGTTGCAGTAGCTGTCGGCTTTGCAAAGGTTTGGGGCCGAGATAATGTCCCAACATAGCACGCAATAACTGTTTTGCCTGACGGCGGACGGGGGCTGTTGATAAATCATTTTCCTGCAATGCCAATAACGTGTGCCCGGATATTTTAATTCCCATCAGCCCTTCATTATTTTCTGTCGATGCAGAGCCTTCAGCAAGCGTCGATGCAGCGTCTCCAACTAATAATACCGGCCCCTGTTCAAGAAAATAAACATAATCCTGTCCAGCCTGCACGGGGGTTGCGCTATGTACATCATAATCAAGCACTAACCCATATCCCAGAGCTGTCAACAGGCGTATTTCAAAACGGCGTAAAATGATTTCCAGTTCTATTTGTGCATCTTCGGCCGTATTCAGTGCCGCCAATTCACGCAAGGCTACGTCGTACCAGCCAAACAATTCTAGTTGTGCATCATGGCGCTGTAACAGACGTAACAGAACCTCATTCAGATAAAATCCGCTGGCAATTAAATGTGGATTGATACGCAATGCGGTACCCTGTGCTTCGGCGTCCGTTAACAGCCCCAGCTCAC
>JAADIL010000080.1 GCA_013151355.1 Gammaproteobacteria bacterium | reverse complement strand
CCGAACGCCAAACCGAACATTCGGGAACCGATTTTATATTCTCTAAAAGCCACGGTAATTACCTCCCCTTATTATTCTGTTAACGTTCGTAAGCCAGTTCATGCGGCAAGCGTCCTGCAGGAATCGCAGTACCTTCGCGAGCAGTCATATACATGTTGTAAAGCCATACGCAGTTTCCAAGGAACACCATAGTGCCACCCACCCAGCGCGCAATCATGTAAGGATGTTCGGCAATCACAACATCAATGTAAGGCACTTCGTAGATTTTACCTGCGCCCTGAATCAAACCTGCGATAGTCATAGACACCCAGTAGGTAGTAAAGCCAATCAACAGCATCCAGAAATGGAAGTTGGCCAACCCCAGGGAATACAGCTTGCGACGCAGCAGCGTTTGCAGACCGTAGTACACGGCAGCCGCTTCCAGGAAGGTGGAGAAGCCCAACAACGCCAGATGAGCGTGGGCCACAATCCAGCCAGTACCATGGATATACCAGTTGCTCGCGTTTGCTGGAAACCACCCTGCATATTCAGCGGAATCGCCATCAACACACCGGTAATGGTGAACTTGATTTCGATGTTCTCCACAAACATGCGCCACTTGCCCGTCATGGTAAGCAGCAAGTTGGATACAAAGGCAATAGCCGGCACCAAAATCAACACACCTTCTACCGAGGCAAAAGACTTCAGCCATTCTGGCAGAGGAGCAGACATCAGATGATGAGCCGCCGGTGTGGAGTAGAACACCACGACAGACCAGAAATGCAAGTGACCGATACGATGCGAGTACAACGGATTACCTGTCACTTTCGGTACAACATAGTACGAGATAGCAGCAGCAACCGGAGTAATCCACAGGCCCAACACATTATGTGCGAACCACCAGGTCAGGTATGCCTCGGTCAGGCCGGTTAACTGGAAGAACTCGGGTGAGTTACCGACAGTGAACACGATAATGACCATGAAGGTAGCAGCACCAAAAAACCAGTTAGTAGTGTAGATACCCTGAGTACGACGGGTTTTGATCGTCATAAGCACATTGATACACAGTGGCACCAAAAGGCCCAGAACAACGACAACGTCGATGAAAAAGGGCAAATCGGAATATTCACGACCTGAAGTTACGCCCATCCATAACAGAAACAAGCCTAATGAAAGGCCAACATTCCACAAAAAGCAGTTCCAGACACCCAGCTTTTCAGACCAGAGCTTGGTGTTACCCAGCGCCGGAGTGATGTACATCATTGCCATGGCAAAAGCCATGGATATCCAGCCAAGAATAACAGCCAGAACATGCACTTGACGCATATGGCCAAACGATAAAATCTCGCTACCGGTGACAAAGTCCGGAAATGCAAGCTTGGCGGCATTGAAGGAACCCAAACCGGTCCCGATTACAAACCAAATAATCGACGAATAACCGAAGTAAATCGCGGCTGATCCAGCCGGGATGTCTTCCGCTTTCGCAAATAGGTATTTAAACATCTTTACCCTCCCAGGTTATTTTTTGAATCAACCAAAATTTATTTTTTACTGCGCGGCATCAACAGAAACCAGCTGAACCACATAAAACTAAGCGCTAATAAAATCCCCATCATTCCTGCAAAGGTAGCCATGTCAACTCCTCCCCAAAATTTATTAAATCAAGAATTACTCAGAATGTAAGCTACGCTGGTTACGCCCTGGCTTCAATCTCCAGATGACGACCAACAGCAACCTTGAGGATAATGAAAAAGGCAATACCGAATACAATCATTGCCCAGTCAATAAACCCTGTGAACGTACTAGGATCATAAGCTTGACTACCCCAACCACCCCAGTCGTCAAACTGACCACGACCAAGAAAGCACATGAGCGCGGCACCAAACACACTGCCGTTACCCATTCCGGTTAACATTCCCCCTACAAGAGAAAGCATTAGTGGATTTTTCATCCCTCACCTCCTGAAATATTCAACATTATATTTTGTTTTATTAGGGTCTGGCGGAGACCGCAGAACACATACGAAACGTTACTGCTCGTCTTGTGTTCCTGACCTAATGTTTTTTTGGGAAGTCCCCCCTCCCTAACATTCACTCGCAACAACAACAAGCAGAGGAATCATGACAAAGGAGAGTGTCACATGTCATAGCAAGGGTCAAGCCTTCGTCGGGAGAAACAGATGGCTTTTTGCGGCTGACAAGCTTTTGACAATTTCACAGGGAAATCAAGCGAATATCCGAGTTATTCAGTGTGAAAATGCAAGTTTCTGTGCGGCCTGTATTTTCTGTTAAACTGCCTTCTCTCACGATGCAGATTCGATCCAGAAACCATACTCCAATGAAAGAAATAATCATCCTCGCCTCCGTGGCTGTAAGCTCTATTTTTATTCTCGGCTATTCCATACACATGCTGATTGGCGGACTGGTTTCGGAGACAACCGAACAATGGATTATCGCAGGGGCCTGCCTGATTGGTGTGGTCGTACTTACTTTTATGGGGTGGGATATTATTCGACGGCGCAGACGACGCTAGGGCGTGTCGGGCTCAGGAAATCGTAGCTAGGGAAAGTCATTTTAAGTCCATTTTTTTGATCGTCTGAGGCGAATAGTGGTTCTATTTAACGAAAATGAACGGAAAATATGGCCCAAATGGATTTTCCGCAGCAGGCTTTTCATTCCCGGACAGGCTCCAGGCACATCGTCAAGGCTATTTTGACGGTGTACTGGTACAAGCCCCTGCGAGAGGATCAGGCAAACACTTTAAGAGCGTCTGTCACTTTGCCAAAAGTAGCAGCATCAGCAAATTGGCCTTTATGAAAAACATATTGGCGTTTGGAGCCCATCATATCCATCCCGGTGAGACCAAATGACTTGCCTGCATGATCCGAAAAAAAACGCACGCTCTTGATCAGCTCAATGGCTTCACCATTACGCAACTTCAACAATACACGCTGCCTGGACACATCCAGAGAAACAGGAGATTGCGGAAGCACCAACATGCGGCCAAGGACGCGATGCACGCCCTGATAAAAAAAGAAACAGGCAAGAAAAAACAACAGGTAAGCCAACCCCTGATTTGCATCGTACCAAAACATTAATGCACCGATACCTAACCCGCTCACTGTGGGCACATACATCAATGCATCCCAGGTCACACCCTTGCTATCCTTTGACAATTCAAACATTTCAGACTTTGCCATACCAGTTAACCCGCCGCTTTCTCTTCTTTTAACAAGCTGACAAGCACAGCGTCCACTTCACGATAAAGCATACGCCCGGCACGCTTCAGACGTATGGTTTTTTTACCGTCAACAATGTAGGTCCAGGGGTCACCAATCACCACAAGTGCGTTAAAAGCTTCAGGGTTTTGATATTGGTCCATATGCAAAATCAGCACCTCGTCCCCATACTTGTCCATTATGCCTTTGAGCATTTGCAAGTGCTTGTCACACTGCGTGCAGTGCCCCGGAGTGGCGAAGGTCAGCACCATCACCTGTTCTTTGGCCAGGGCATCATCCAGTGAATACTGATACATACGTCTGTCAGGGTAGCGATAACTGGTGATACGGCTCAGATCCCCACCAACATCTTCCAGCGTTTTAGTCCGCAAGCTCGGTACGGTCATACCAACCTTGTAACTGCCGTCATCAATACAGCCGGACAGAAGCACCAGCATCAAAGAAATACTCAAATATCGCCATATTTTCATGTTTCAGTCCCGTTTTTTTCCCAGCCAGCACAAGTGCGAAATAGGTTGTACGCCCAGATAAAATTCGCCAGTAACACTATGGTGCCAAAAATACCCATGGTGGCCAATATTGGTTTCACCACAGCTTCAACCTGCTCAGGCGTACCTGTTTCACCAGCCAGACCACCCAACACGCCCGCAGTTGTGAAAAATACAACCATGCCGATCAAACCAAAGTTGTGCGTCCAGAAATGCACCTTGACCAGCTTGAGACTGTAAATAGGACGCCTCACCAAGCGTGGTATAATGTAATACACCGCAGCAAAAATCGCCATCTCCACCCAGCCCAGCAAGTTGATATGCGTGTGCGCACGTACAATCAGGTCACCGTGCAGACGGTGGTCGACAAAATGGCGGAATTCAGAGATACCACCCATCAGCGCACCCCAGGAAAAGCCGATAAGGCTGTAAATGATACAGGCGTAAACAAACCACAGGGTGTAACGTGTATATTCCGTATCCTGCTCCCACGGCTCCTGATGACGACTATTCACTTATGATTACTCCTGAACGTTGGGTGCGGATTCATTGGTTTCCGGCGACACTGACTGAGGCTTTCCCTGCGAGGCACCCTCGGGTGCCTGTTTGGTACGAATATCCTGAAAACGCTCTTTCCAGTCAGCTGGCGCCCAGGCTCCCACCATATTATCGATAAAGTCCGACCGCCCCTCCGGCGGCATTGCTGCTGATGACGAACCCCGCTCTGCCTTCAGCTCAGAAATAAACACCGCGATAGCATAGCGATCTTCTTCCGGCATTCGTGCCACATAAGCTGCCTCTTTGGGTTTGGGACCATGATCAAAAGTCCTGGCCCCATAAATCGTCTCCGGATCAGCCAAAAAGGCAACCAGCCAGTCCAGCGTACGCACCGAACCAACACCATCCAGTGACAAACCCATATTGGTGCCGTTACGCAACGCGCGGTGACAGGCGGTACAGCGCGATTCACGAAATAACCTGGAGCCCAAATGCCCTGCTTCTGAAAAATTATAATGCGTTTTATTTTCGAACAAGGGTTCAGTGCGTGTCATGCGGTAGGTTTCCAACGCCGCATAAGCAATGACGGCCAAACCAATAAACACGGCCACGATCCCGAACAAAATCTTTTCACCGCTTTTCAGTGGTTGTTTTTCTTTCGACATAATTTAATGGTTACCGCCATTCGAAAACACCCTGTTCCAGGGCAAACATTTGTGGTGGGCTGGCATGATCCGACAGCCATACGCCAAACTATCACAGCGTCGGGATTCTACCAGAAAAACCGGCTCATAAGAAAATCACCGACAACAAAAAAAGGGCGGATAATATCCGCCCCTTTTCCAGTCATCTGACACCAGAGATCAATGCTCAGGATAATCTCCCGGTACACGCGAATTACCCATCGTGGTGCGAGGAGCCGACGTCAGGTACGTAGCAACATTATAAATATCTTCATCCGTCAGATTTTTGGCGACAGCCTGCATCTGACCCATTACATCATTGGCACGACTGCCATCACGCCATTTTTTCATCTGACTGACAAGATAAACGTACTTCTGTCCCC
>JAADIL010000191.1 GCA_013151355.1 Gammaproteobacteria bacterium | reverse complement strand
ATCTGTGCCTGCAATGCGCGATTCATTACCGGGTGGTTATAACCATGGATAGCACACCACCACGAAGACATGCCATCGATCAACTCCCGGCCATCGGCCAGCGTCAGTCGCACCCCTGTAGCTGACACCACGGGGTAGACCGGTTGCCCGGCACCCATGGCGCTGTATGGATGCCAGATGTGGGCGCGATCCAGTGCGATCAGTTTTTGGCTGGAGAAATGATTCATGCGCGCAGGGTACTGATTTTTGCGCAGTGAAGAAACAGATTATAATGTGACCGGGAACAATAATTGATTGTTCAGGAAAGTTATTTCGTGCACGTTCCTGATTAAAATCAGGTCGTTTATACTGCCACCTGAATTTTGTGAGTATTTAACGCAAAGGTGCAAAGTAATGTAACGTTTTTACTGGTTTTCTTTGCTTCCTCCGTGCCTCTGCATTCTTTGCGTTAACAACATCGCAGACCTTCAATGCACATGATTCGCTT
This sequence comes from Gammaproteobacteria bacterium, assembly GCA_013151355.1. Lineage (GTDB taxonomy): Bacteria > Pseudomonadota > Gammaproteobacteria > SZUA-152 > SZUA-152 > SZUA-152. The sequence goes on along the minus strand of JAADIL010000191.1, from coordinate 4,303 downwards.
TTGCCACATATTTTGCCGTAGCCGCAGCCAACAGTAGATGCCTTTCATGCCAAATCCACTCCCACCCGCCATCTTCCTCATGGGGCCCACGGCCACTGGCAAGACAGATTTGGCCATCGAGCTTTGCAAGGAACTGCCCTGCGATATTATCAGTGTGGATTCGGTGATGGTTTACCGCAGCCTGGACATCGGTTCAGCCAAGCCTGATGCAGCAACTCTGGCTGTCGCTCCCCATCGGCTAATCGATATTTGCGATCCCTCCGAGCCATTTTCAGCGGCGCAATTTCGCCAGCAGGCACTGGAAGAAATCAACGAGATTCTGGCTCGTGGTCGCATCCCGCTACTGGTGGGCGGTACCATGTTGTATTTTCGTGCGCTGGAGCGGGGGTTGTCAGCTCTGCCGTCATCTGACCCTGTGGTACGGGTACGCCTGGAAGCCGAGCTGGATGAACAGGGGCTGACTTGTTTGCATGCCCGATTGGCTCGGGTAGATCCTGAGGCCGCTGCACGCATTCACGCCAATGATCCGCAACGGACGCTGCGGGCACTGGAAGTGTTTGAGCTGAGCGGCGAACCCATGAGCACTTTTTTGCAACGGGATATTGAAAATGATTTGCCTTGTCGTCCGATAAAAATCGTGCTGACACCGGTGGATCGTGCCATGCTGCATCAGCGTATTGAGCAACGATTTCAAATCATGCTGGAACAGGGGTTTATGGCGGAGATGGAGGCCTTGTACCAACGTGATGACTTGCATGCAGACCTGCCCTCAATGCGCGCAGTGGGTTATCGTCAGGCGTGGGCGTACCTTGATGGTCAGTGGGACTACGACACCATGATGGAAAAGGGCATTATCGCGACTCGTCAATTCGCCAAACGCCAGCTGACCTGGTTGAAACACGAACCGGAAGAGGCGGTGTTCCCGCTCAGCTTTGAAGAAAAACCGGAGCAAATTCTGACTCAGGTCTTGAAATATCTTGCCGCTAGTGCCATATGAGAGACACAGGGGCGGGAGTTGCCGGATTCAGGTATCTCCCGTGATTGTGTGAAGGCTGGCTAACTCATATTTGTTAGTGGTTTTTACGGCCGAGTGGTTGGGTTTTCCCTGCGTTGTCCGAGGAAGCTGGTGCGTTTTTACAACAAACAGCCATTTAAGACGCGCTAAATTCCAATAACTCTAATAAGGATACATACAAAGGAGAAACACCATGTCAAAAGGGCAATCACTACAAGACCCTTTCCTGAATGCGCTACGCAAGGAACGTGTTCCGGTCTCGATTTTTTTGGTTAATGGCATAAAATTGCAGGGACAAATTGATTCGTTTGATCAGTTTGTTGTATTGCTGAAAAACAGTGTCAATCAAATGGTTTACAAACATGCTATCTCCACGGTGGTGCCTGCGCGCAACGTGAAATTGCCGGTAGCAGCTGAGGGTGGTCAAGATTCTCATAATTCCTGAAGTCAACACAAACATGGGGAGGGGCGCGCTTGTTTGAGCGTCCCGGTACCCTGGAAGATGCATCCGGTCTGCGTGACCCTTCGAGAGAGCGTGCCATTTTGGTACACGTCGATTTTTTTTCTCATGGCGCATCTCCCCAGGCAATTTCTTCTTCACGAACAGATTTCGCGCGCATAGATAACGACGCACTCGCCGAGTTTCGTGAGCTGGCCATTTCGGCGGGCGCGGAGCCTGTGGCGGTGGTGTCTGGCACGCGACGCAAGCCTGATGCAAAGTATTTCATTGGTACTGGCAAGGCCGATGAAGTGCTGGCGCTCATCGAACACGAGCAGGCCGAGCTGGTACTGGTGGATGCACCGCTGGCGCCTTCGCAGGAACGCAATCTGGAACGCCTGCTTAAATGCCGGGTGCTGGATCGTACCGGACTGATTCTGGATATTTTTGCCCAGCGTGCGACGTCTCACGAAGGGCGATTGCAAGTGGAACTGGCCCAGTTACGACATCTGTCGACACGACTGGTACGGGGCTGGACACATCTGGAACGCCAAAAGGGCGGTATCGGCTTGCGTGGACCGGGTGAAACCCAGCTGGAAACGGATCGACGCCTGCTGGCGGCGCGCATCAAACAACTCAACAAACGTTTGGACAAGGTGCAAAACCAGCGCGAGCAAAGCCGTCGTTCCCGTCGCAAGGCAGAGATGCCCACGGTATCGCTGGTGGGTTACACCAATGCGGGCAAGTCCACGTTGTTTAACCGGCTGACGGACTCCGGGGTGTATACCGCTGATCAGCTGTTCGCCACTCTGGACCCAACCTTGCGGCGTCTGGAACTGCCGGATACGGGCACCATTATTCTTGCTGATACCGTTGGGTTTATCCGGCATCTGCCCCATGACCTGGTGGCCGCTTTCCGTTCCACGCTGGAAGAAACCCGACAGGCGGATTTGCTGTTGCATGTGATCGACGCAAGCAACGAAAATTATCCGCAACAAATCGAACAGGTAAATGCCGTGCTGAAAGAGATTGGCGCGGACAAGGTGCCGCAGATCGAGGTATTCAACAAAGTGGACCTGCTGGCGGATCATCCCGCCCGGCTGGATCGTGGTGAAGAGGGGCTGGTGCGTCGCGCCTGGTGTTCCGCGCAGACCGGGGAAGGTCTGGAGCTGTTACAAACGGCGCTGGATCAGCGTTTCAGCGCCGACCAGTTGCACGAGTGGATTCGTGTGCCAGCGGCCAATGGCCGGTTGCGCGCCAGACTGTTTGATCTCGGCAAGGTGCTCAGAGAGCAAGTAGAGGACAATGGTGATCTGCTGCTGGAAGTCGAGCTGGCTCGGCGGGATTTTGAGAACCTGCAAAAGACAGAAGGGGTGCGGGCTGAGGGTAATCGTTCAGTTTCCTGAGTGTGTAGAGCATAAACGGTTGCAGCTGGGTACCGAAACCCCCTAAAATCCACCTCTTGTGTCGGCGGAAAGCTGGCGACTCATTTCATTCATGTTTGGCGCGTATGTCCAAACGCAGTATTTTGCTGGCATCGGTCAGAACGACGATTTTTTGTGGTGGTTTTTTTTACAACAGTTTTTATAAAACAGTTTTTAAACGTGGAGCGTAATAATGGCCTGGAATGAACCTGGCGGTTCAGGGAACAAGGATCCCTGGGGCGGACGTAAAAATAATGAGCAGGGTCCGCCCGATCTCGATGAAGTGGTGAAAAAGCTTCAGGAAAAATTTGGTGGCCTGTTTGGTGGCCTGTTTGGTGGCGGAGGCAAACGTAATGGAGGCTCTGGTTCTGGCAAGGCGGGTTCTATTGGCCTTGGCCTGATTGCCATTGTGGCGATTACTGTGTGGGCGATTTCCGGTGTGTACATCGTCGAGGAAGGTACTCGCGGCGTGGTGTTGCAATTTGGCAAATACAATAAAACCACTCAGCCAGGGCCGCATTGGCATCCGCGGGGTATTCAAACGGTGGAAACGGTGGATATTGCCAACATCCGTGGCATCAGCATCGGTTTTCGCGCCGGAGGTGGGGGCGGTAATCGGCAGACGGGCAGCAGCGTGGGACGTGAGTCACTGATGCTGACCGAAGATGAAAATATCGTCGATGTCAAACTGGCCGTGCAATACAAAGTGAAGAGCGCCAGTGATTATCTGTTTAACGTCAAAGATCCGGAGACCACGTTGCGTCAGGTGATCGAAAGTGCGATACGCGAAACGATTGGCAAAAGCGAAATGGATTACATCCTCAAAGAAGGTCGTGCGGATGTGACGGAACAAACGCGCGCTCAGGTGCAGGAAATTCTGGATCGTTACGAAGCAGGTCTGCAAGTCACTACTGTTAACCTGCAAGACGCACAGCCTCCCGAGCAGGTGCAGGATGCCTTTGCTGACGCCGTCAAGGCGCAAGGCGATCAGGCGCGTGTGATTAACGAAGCCAAGGCTTATTCCAATGACATCGTCCCTCGTGCGCGTGGTAAGGCTGCACGCCAACTGGCTGAAGCCAATGCGTATAAAGAGCAGGTGATTGCTGAAGCTACAGGTGAAGCATCGCGCTTCACGCAAGTGTTGACGGAATACACAAAAGCCCCTGAAGTTACACGCAAGCGTCTGTACCTTGAGGCGATGGAATCGGTGATGACCAACAGCAGCAAAGTGTTGGTGGATGTCAAAGGCGGCGGTAATCTGTTGTATTTACCGCTGGATAAAATGATGTCTGGCGGTTCCGGTGGTTCATCGGATGGACGACGCATTATTGAGGGTGATTCAGCATCACGACAAATTGTAGAACAACGACTGCGCGACAATGTTCGCGGTAGAGGAGTACGCTAATGGGACAGGCTAAAGGATTG
>JAADIL010000212.1 GCA_013151355.1 Gammaproteobacteria bacterium | reverse complement strand
TTGGTTTGGCGAGCACGGTGATCACTGCATCCTGACCAGCATAGGTCATTAGAATATATCCTGTCTTGCCTTTCACGAGTACTTGTTCCAGTTCACCTCTGGACAATTCCTGTGCCGTTCGATCACCGAGCGATATCATGGCTGCACTCATTGCGCCGACACGGTCTTCATCCATGTCATGTGGTAATACAGATGAAATGAGCAATCCGTCGGTTGAAATTACGGCTGACGCTTCTATGTCTACCGATGAGCCGTTTAGTTCGCTGAGAATTGAACCAAGCATTTCTTGTCGCATTATTGTGTGCTCCTACTAGTTAAAGTATCAGGTGAATAAAATTCAGGGCTTGATTGCATTGTATGTGGAAGACAATTTTTCAAACAATGCTCCGCTCATGCCTGTTATTAATAAAAATTTATCCAGGGCTTCATCGACAGAAGCATGATAGGATTTTTCCATTACAAATATTGAAAACCCCATCGCAGAGTTTATAGCGCTAATAATGTTGTGCGTTTTTGTGGAATCCTCACCGTATATTTCGAAAATTATTTTATAAAGTTCGTTGCATATAAGCGTAATGCCACCACTCATAAATTCCACGGGTAGATTAACCTGAACGTGAATGTTGCCAACATTATACATTGACTCTGTATATGCATCATCATAGGGCCCGGAAAAGATACTGTTCATCCAGTTTAAATGGGTCTGCTTCAGACCGGTTATGCGCCCTTCAAGATAAGATGCAGCTTCAGGTATGTCGTTCATTGCATCGTAAAAATTATCTGTTACTCCACCAAGCAATGGGGTAACCCTGTCTTTAATGCTTAATAATACATTTTCTTTTTCAGTTGTTAAACCTGAAAATTGTTTGGCATAGCGTGTAAGCTCAACAAAGTCGGGTTTAACCACATTTCCTTTTTTGTCTATCATTTTGTTCTTCTCTGTAGTCTGATTGAATTAATAAAAATGTTAATTTTCCTTGCAAAAGCGCATATTCAAGGCCCATATTAACGATATTAATATTGGTTGGTTCATACGGGGCAAACCACCTATAACCAATACGAACCGCTGCTTGCCAATGTACAATGGCCAAAATCCCACCTGACTGTTTCCTGCGGCATCCACAATTGCCCAGGCACTGGAATTCAGGCTGAGGTTGTTTTCCAATAGCCCTATGTGTCGTTCATGTAAAGAGGATATGTCTGCGCTTAATGCGGACAGCTGTTCCACTGTTTCATAGTTGAAACCATTATAGGCAATATGGAACCCCAGATTGTCGGCCAGTAATACATTTCCTCTGTTGGACAATGGTGACAACAAGTGGGGTAATATTTCTTCAAAATCACCAGGGGGTACGCTTTGTGGTTCTTCGCAGCCCTGCAACCAGTCCAGGTTTTGCATGCGTTTTAGCAGTGCGGTGATTTCATTTCTATCTTTTATACCCGTGTACAGGTGAAGCTCGTCAAACGCCAGGTGTGGGCTTTCCGTGAATTGAAACAAAGCGCGCAATAACCTTTTTGCAGGATCATCGGTAGGACTCGACACAGCATAATACGCACCCGCCGGTGTGGGGTGGATATAGAGGTTTTCTTTAATTGTAAAATCAGTCATGGTTTTCCAACAGGCCGGGGTCAAGCGAAAAAAGCAACGCTTTAATCAGTAATGAGACGTCATGTCGTTTGCGGGCATCTACATCAAAGATTGGAATGGTTAATCCTTGTTTGCCTAGATGGTTATGGTAATCATCAATACACGGCGATGATTTTCGATCCATTTGCGTGATGCCTATTGCGACCTGGGTTTGATTAATAAAGTCTTGAAACTGGTCAAGAAAGAACTCCAAATCCTGGAAAGGATCCAGTCGTGTATTATCCAGCAGTAAAACCAAACCAATTCCACCTGATGTCAGAATATCCCACATAAAATCAAAGCGCTGTTGACCTGGCGTGCCATAGAGATGGAGGCAATCATCTCCATTGAGACGAACCGTGCCATAGTCGCACGCGACGGTGGTCGTCTTTTTGATATCTCGCGCCATGTCGCTTGCGATTTTGTCGGTTGAGATGGGTGGGCGATCACTAATCGTGGATATTGCTGTAGTCTTGCCGGCACCAACGGGGCCAGTGAATATTATTTTATAATTTATCATATAGCTTCATTACTTCAACTGTTAACCTTGTTGTAACCTTGTTGCTTCAACTATCGAACAGTTTAATTGTTGCGTAATCGCTCAAGCAAGTTTTGGAAAATTTTTCTGTATCGATGACGTTTGACTTGTGGTAACACAATGGTTGAATGGTCTGTTTCAGTCACCGTCGACGCTACAAAGTTCAATGAAACTGCGGCAGTGTAAAACATAAATACATGTTGCAACGGAACTGCCAAATAATTAGCCGTATCCATCAGGGATGTTGGTTGCTTTGCCCATAATGCGGCAATTCTGAGCGCATGCGGTGTGACGATTGTCCGCGTAAAGTTGGGCCAGCGTATCAATTTGACGGGTGTGGTGAAATTAGTGTCCATCGGAACGCGCCCGCGTGATGTACGCATCGCTAATTTCCATAGAAAAGGTTCTGCTGGCAAAACAGTTTCATGCAGACCAGGTTCGGCGTCCACGTTATTGTCCAGAATTGTGATTGAAACTTCGGATTTATCAAAAAGCATTCCAGATAACGCGTATAAATGGCGAAAGTTTTTTTCAACTCTCAATTGTTTCGATTTGTAAAGTATGGTTATTGGGCGCCAAACACCTTTCAAGATCACATTTTGTTGTTCTTGCAGTGCGGTGAAATAAGCCTGTTGAAAATAACCCTGTAGTGTTTGTTTGGACTGGTACTGGAATTTGGCCACTTGTTCCGGGTCGTCAGGATTGAATTGTGCAGCCAGTTTGGTATCAACAAGCTCCAGATCGGTGTCTTCTGTCAGAAAATTGGTTGAATACCGGAATTGATTAAAATGATTGGAACCGGACTTTATCGGCCTGACGGTTTTTTGCGGGTTATGTACGATGTTACTCAGCAGCAGAGGGGGATCTGCTTCGGGTTTGCTGTCAGTCATTTGCGACTGTGGCGTTATTTCCGCAACAGGCGCTTCAAAATCAGGTGCTTTCGTGACAGGTTGCTGTAGTCGTTCTTTCGCCCTGCGCAAGGCCAGGGAAAGGGCATCCAGCATGATCGGCTTGCGGATATACTCCGCATCGTGTGCTTTGTCATGGGAAAGCGAAATTAAAATTGAGGGTTGATTCGGGTAATGCTTTTTATGTTCTTCCAGCATTCTATACGCCTGGAACCCATCCATGTCTATTATGCTGATATCAGCAGAATTTTCTTCCACCAGAACGTAGTTATCCTCGCAATGACCATGAAAAAACAGTTGCAACGTACTATAGGTGCGTTGTTCCATGCCCAGTGCCGCAATTTTTACAGGTCTTGTGTGATTATCCATTTATATCTCCTGTAGTCTGATGAATGTGTTCTGCCGTTTGTATCCATACATGATGGTCAGGAATAAACTTGTCGGATAAACGACGATACATTTCATCACAATTACCTGCGTCGTGCGTTGCTTTATATATTTCGAGCAAATCTATATGCAACTCCTTACGCCAGGGTTCTTTTAATACAGCGATCTCCAAAAGTTTCCTTGCTTCATCGACTTCTCCATATTCCAAATATTCAGATGCCTCCTGTTGTGGGTCGCGCGGGACATGTGTCGTCTGGTCATTGCTGCGAACGAGCAAGTCGATTGTGCCGATCAGACCTTTCGAGAGCCGCGAGTATTGGCTTAACGGCAACACACTCGACGCATCTACACCATTTTTTAATTGGCGATAGAGCACATCGAAATGGTGAGAATCCAGATAACATTTTGATTCAAACAGCAAACGCTGTCTTATCTCGAAGCCTTTAGTATTAAGTGCTATAAACAAATCCAGTAAGGCACCATACAAGGCATCACCATTTTCAACTTGCCGGTAAAGGTAAATCCTCTGAACGTGACTGTGTAAATACAGAGGATTGCGCGTTACCTTGTATTCCAGCACTTCTATTGCTTTATCACTATGTTCACCCAAATCAAGAATGAGTCCAGGGTTATTTGAGACCATAAACATAACTTCAGGCTTATCACTATGGTGCCGGTTGTCTGATTGTTTATGTGTTTCTACCAAATACATCGAATGATTACCCGTATATTCCTTACGTTACAGAAAATATATGTAGTTTTGATTAAAATTCAGCCGTACTGGCGGCGCATGTCGATAAAGCACACTTCTGTTGTTGCCATTCTGTTGTTGCCACTGAGCAAAACAGATATCAAATTAGACTCGATACAATTCGGAGGCCGGTTTGAAAGGACTCCCAAATGCGAATTCGATATTTTTTAATGCGTATATTTTAAGTTATGTTATTGAAAAAGCGGGTTAATGTATTTTCACAATGATTCCAAAAATTTCTTCAGTGTGGCTTGATGCTGTCGTCGTTGGTCGTTCGCCAAAACTTGATGATTTGGCTTCATCTTCCCGAGAGCTACATGTTACTCATCACAAAATGTATCCAGTATATTTACATTCGTTGACAAATAAAGATCGGTAATGAAATCGAACAGTGCCTGTTTGTGAATGAATTCAGTTATTAACCAGGCAGTTAAATACATTACTCTATGGCAGGCAGCACTCTCATATGAGATAACACCTTTGCTTTAAGCTGCTTCCTGTTTGTTGCAGGAGCCCTGCTGTGGACACGCCGAATTAAATTTTGGCAAATAAGCGGAGAAATAATACACCTCAATCTTTTCTTCCTGTCTAACCA
>JAADIL010000194.1 GCA_013151355.1 Gammaproteobacteria bacterium | reverse complement strand
TGATGCCATCAGTCAATTGATTGGAGTGACACTGCCTGACAGCTCTGCAACCAGCTATAACCTGGATGCCGCAGGCAATCGCACCTCGGTGACGGACACGGAGAGTAACACCGGCTACATCACCAATGATCTTAATCAGTACACCGACGTGGGTGGCGACACCTACACTTACGATGCCAATGGCAACATGACCAGCAAAACAACGTCCACGGGAACCACTACCTATAGCTATGATTTTGAGAATCGACTTATTCAGGTTACTACTCCGGATGAAACAGTAAGTTATACCTATGACCCAATGGGGCGTCGAACATCAAAAACGACTACCTCAGGGACAACCCGATTTATCCATGATGGTTTTCAGGTGATTCTTGAGAAAGATGAAACAGATACAGTACAGGCTGCTTATACCTATGGCATTGGTATTGATGAAGTGTTGGTGATGGAGCATGGCGGAAACAAGTATTTTTATAGTCAGGATGGGTTGGGGAGTGTAGTTGGTTTAACAGATGATTTAGAAAGTGTGCTTGAGTCATATTCTTATGATGCCTACGGTATACCAAACAGCACAAGTATCTTAGGTAATCCTTATCAATTTACAGGAAGAAAATATGAGAAAAATACAGAATTATATTTTTATAGAGCGAGATATTTTGATCCTGAAATGGGAAGGTTTTTAAATGCTGATCCCACAGGATTTTGGGGTGGCCTAAACTTTTATTCCTATGTAAACAACAATCCTATAAACATAGTTGACCCAACCGGGCATTACGGTATTCTCTTTCAATTAGGTAGAATTTCTCCTGTTGTTATAGCTATTGGTGATTTAATTGGACAGATAGCTACTGTGCTTAAAGAACCGGAATTTCAGCCTCGCAGGCCACCTTGTTCATCATTATGCTGGGACCGCAATGGGAATTTATACGGACCCGATACTCTACCCTCTCAAAGACCACCATGCGCATCTTTATGCTGGGATCGCAATGGGAATTTATACGGACCGGAAACCCAACGCCCCACACCTGCAGGCAGTGGTGGCGATACGGGGAAGGATGAAAATTGCAGTGATAACAATACCTGTGCGCCAGACCCGACTTTCATCCAACGCACCTTAAATAGTAACAAAAGAGGGAACCCGACTGCGGATTTGATTAAAAAACCTTCTCAATCGGCCAAAGGTTTAACAGCAAAAATAGAAGTCCCATACCCCCAGGCAATGGTACGTGGAGACGTCCCGGTTTTTGGACTTGCACACGGCAAAAACTTCAAACGATACCGCGTTGAATTCGGGGCAGGTAAAAATCCGAGCAACTGGACTACTCTTGCAGCCTCTGATACACCACAAACAAAAAAGGTCACTGACAAAGACCTGGATGACTCTTTGGACATCACTATCCATGGCAACCTGGCCACCTGGGATACAGGCCTGAAGAACTACGTCTACCTCCCCTCCCATCCTGCAGACCATCCGGTCAAGCACCTATACGATTCGTCTGGTGGTGGAAGGAAAGGATGGCAACAGCATCGAGGATCGCGTCACAGTGAACGTTGCCAATGTCATCCCCAATGCCTGGGGTGGCAGGGTCACAAGTCAGGATGGTCAATTTGAACTCACTGTGCCTGAACAGGCCATTATGGACTCATTTCGTTTAATACTGGCCCAACCAGTTGAAGCTGACTTTCCTGATCTGCCAACCAACAAATCGCTGACAGGCAAAGTATATGAAATACGCGAAGCCGGTGAACGCTTCACAAAACCGGTCACACTGAAACTCGGTTATGGCAACGATGATTCAGTAGATGTTGATACAGGGAAACCGGGCATCTTTGGCTACAACGTTAAATCTGGAGCATGGGAATACCTTGACTCACTGAATGATACAAAAACAAAACAACTCCATACGACCTTGCGCCAGCTCCACAGCCACTATGCCCTGCTGGTCAGCAACGACCCGGGTAAACAGGCCAGTATGCTGCCGAAACAGACTGATCCACAAAAATTTCACAAGGTGACCCTGGCGACGGCAAGAGGCCACTATCTCGTCAAAAATGATTTTGAAACCACTACTGGCCAGTGGTCGAACAGAGATAATGAAACAGGTGCCACTGTAGTGCTGGATTCCGATGCTACTTTCGATGATTCAAAAGCACTGAAAGTGACCAATACTCATCGTGGTGGGAACTTTGCCGTCAACGTTATTACTCAGCCCTTTGATGCAGTGATTTCCCGATAATACAATTTGACTACCGCATCAACGAGGGCATAAAAACCAACTTCCTGATCAAGGTTGCCGGACGCTGGTATGACATCGGCTTTACGGATGATGCAAAGGAATTACGCAACAAGCGCGTCAACATTGCCGCAATTGGTACTATCGAAAACATCCAGGCTGACGGCCAGTGGCACACTGCACGCTTCAATCTCTACAACATGTTGAGAAGTAAAACCGGCAACACAATTATCGAAGAAATGATCATGGCTGACTGGGATGTGGACGGTTACATGAAGTTGCAATTTGGCAATAACAAAAAAGGGGCAACTTACTATATTGATAATTTCAGTATCAGCCGTGAAGTCGCAGCCAGCCTGCGCATGGATGAGAATGTCATTATTATTGATCATTTCAACCAAAGAAAATCTACCAATGCCATTGGCGGTAATACGTCTGTTTTCCTGAGCGAAAACAACAGCCAGCTGGAAACAGGTTTTAGTAAAGAGACATTTTCCGGCAAGGGACATGCTTTACAGTTAACGTATAAACTGCCGACAACTGGCAGCTTTGCGGGTTACCTGAGTGATCTTCAAAACCTTGATCTGCGGGAGTATCAATCCTTGTCGCTTTACATTAACCACAATGCCGACAGCAGCAATCTGTTGATTGGCCTGAAAGATCACAAAGGTTATGAGAGCAAGGTACTGTCAGGTCACTTTTTACCTTCAGGTTCGCCAAATACCTGGCAAAAAATCAATATTCCTCTCTCAGCATTCCCGGAAGAACTGGACCTGTCCGGCATCGAACAGCTAAATCTCTCGTTTACTCATGAAATGGCCGGACAAGGTACTATATTAATCGACAATATCAGCTTTGAAAAAATACTAACCGGTTTTCTGGTAGACGATTTTGAACGGGAGGACAAACTCAACCGCATGGGTAAAACCCACTGGACCTACGCAGATGGCGCAGCGGCAATTAACGGCCAACACGCCCACAACTCACCCAATGGTATTTATCGCATTTCTTACGGCGGAAATATCGGCACAATCAATGCGTATGCTGCCGGACTTAAATCATTTTCCGGATGGGCCACCAGCCTTGCCAGTGTAAATTGTGCTCTCTGCGAAAACCTGTCATTCCGAATCAGAGGTGCGGAAGGCAATGAGGATCTGACGCTTTACCTGGACGATGGTAATTTCCGTTGGGGAACACAACTTGGCAAACATGTTAATGTCACCACTGAATGGCAGGAAGTGACTATTCCACTCAACGAATTTGAGAACTATGGCGTGGATACAACCCATCTCTCCGAGCTTCAGTTTATGTTTGAGGGGTATAAAATGTCGGGAACGATCTATGTCGATGACATTCGTTTTTGGGCAACCCCCCAATAATGACAGGTACAGATTATTTCACAGAAGCGATTAAAAATGCAGGCAACCACAGGAGAGCAAACTCATCATGCCAACCAAACACCCACCCTTCGCTGAAATAAAACCCCAGAAAAGCCACAAAGGTGAAGATATTTAACATACGCATGGATGTGGGTATACGGGGTAAATGACCCACATTATCGCGATTGAATTTTGGTGTGCAGAACCACTCTAACTTCAGATTAAACAACCCTTTGATGTTCCCTGCGATGTAAGTATGAAGATTACCCCACGCATACCAGAATGACATGGGCAGATGAAACAGTTCTTCATAGCTTCGTTTTTTTACCAGTATCATAATTAGCGGTTCAACAAAATTTGCCAGGATACAGGCATAGACCAATACCAGAAACGGTTCTTTTATAATACTGAAAAGATAGAGATAGTACTCTGCAGAATAAGTGTTCCAATAGACGGTTAACCAGGTGATCGTGATTATGCCAACGATCAATGCAATGCCTGTAAACAGCGTGCTGGTAAAATAAGCATTCTGCCGAATAGCAGAGAGTTTCGCGAACCATCCCAACTGATCTGTTTTCAGAATCGGCCAAAAAAACTCCCGCAAAGCCCTTGCAGAGCCAGCGGCCCAGCGTTCCTGCTGGCGACGAAAATGCTCATACGTAAATGGCACTTCACCATGATTAACGACGCTGCCCAAATAAATGCCTTTCCAGCCATTGAGCCAAAACCGGTCTGTCAAATCCAGGTCTTCCGTAAGATGCCCCGGTGTGAAACCACCTGTTTGTTCGATCACATCCAGCCGTAACAATGTGCAACAGCCAGAAAACAGTGCGGGATGGTTTAAAACCTGGCGTCCTTCGAAGTCGGAGTAATAGCACCCCTCTTCATGAAGAGCGACATATTTTTGAAAGAGATTCATTCCGTCTCTTGATGACACTCTCTTCGTTTGCACAAAAGCGATTTTTTTATCGGCCTCCAGTACTTCCATGGTTCGTTCAATAGCATCCTTCTGTGGATGCCAGTCTGCGTCAAGCAGATACATCAAATCAATGCCCCGTCCTTTAAGATAGTCATGTACTTTTTTCAAGCTGCCAGCCTTGAACCCGGCATTCACCGTCCGGTGAAAAAAGACAAAACCGGGTGACTCCCATATTTCGACAGGTTCACAATAAAGTGTTCCGTCTGGCCTCATAATCTCTTGTATAAAGGGATGTTTCTCAACTGGCTTACAACCGTGTGCTTTAGCAATCTCCCTGTTTTTCTCGATCGTTTCAATGTCTGATGAGTCATCCGCCAGAACGACAAGCTTGTTTTTATACGTTAGTTGATCACAAGCCTTTATTGTTTCTTCTATAACGTTTTTCTCATTAAAAGAAACTACAACCACTGCCACCTCTTTACCTGATGATTTAACTCGCTGAATTTTCGGTGCCCACAAACTGGCAATACCATATAAATAATTAAAAAAGGCAAAGAAGCAAAAAACAATCAGCAATGTGCACTGGGTAGCCAACAAGGTAATCGCAGGCCATTCCATGTCAGCGCCCGCCTTGCCAACCCAGGGCATGCATCCAATGGGAAATAAACCATGCCATAATCAACAACACACCCGACATTATCCATGGCCATAACGCACTTGTAATATTTCTGTCTGAAGTGTTTCCTTCAGACAGACCTGAATAATCACCTTTTATAAAGGGTGACGCATCCTCCACTAACTTTTTTTCACCTAAAGATGTCAGTTGAAAAGCCACAATATGATCTTGTAATTTCTGGTTGGGATTATTCTGTGTCAATGGAATTGATACGGGGTTCCGTTGCACCCAGTATCCGTCAACGCTTTCAATAAGTTTCAGTGTTGAATAAGCGGACTTTACATACAATGTAGCCTGATTGAATTTCTCCAGAAATTCATCCTCGGCAGTAATCAGCAAGGAAATCCCGCCATCACTATCTTTGGTTTCCCGAATTAATATTTCCCGAATATCGGTACCAGGGGCGTCAATTGTGATCAGTTCGATTATTTCACCATTTACGCTTCCGTGAAGTCGTTGGCCGGTTTCGTCAAGCGTTACACGGTATCTTTTAGTGCCACTATCACCCACCCCGGTTGTGAAGGTGCCAAAACTCGTCGCCATTCCGCCAGAACCAAAAGCCTGCTGACCGGGAAAAATGCTGATCAGGAAAAATAACATTATGAATATATGATTATTCACAATTCATCCCATTTTTTTGTTATCCATGGCACCACTTTTTTTGGTGTTCCGTCAGCACGAAATATCCCCCAGTGAGCTTCTACACTATGTCCCTCAATTGTATTTCCCTTCCATGGCTGATCAAATGCTTCAAAAAAGAAAAAGGACATTCTGTGGGAATCAAGCAACCGAAAAAAACCGATTTGAAGCCTTTCATTCAGCTCGGCAGGAAAAATGGTCGGGAATCCCACCTCTTTCAGCATAACCTGTCTGTTTGAGGATGCCACCAGAAGATCGTGGTACGCAACCACCCAGGCAACCCCCTTTGCAGGGTCTACATGATCCGCCCAATAAGGATGAGCAATGGGAAACAGCCAGTCAGAATGTTTTAATAACCATTCTTTATGAGGTCCGCTGATATAGGTATCTATTGGCTCAGAGGTAGTCACTGGCTTTCCGGTTAACTGTCTTAGCTCCTCCATCTTCACCGCCAGCTCTTCCGGAGTGTAGCGAATACCCAGCCCTTCGTTTCCAACACAGTAACCATCAACAAAAGGTGCATTTTGCACGGCATTGCGCCATTCATCGCTGGAAAACGGGTCCCAAATCCCCATTATAATGGTCTCATCGAAACCTTCTTTACGTGCAATACCAGGAATCTTCCCCATAGCACCTGTTGCGCTATACGTTACCAGACTTCTAAAGCCCGTAGCTGCCAGTAGTTGCAGGTCGGCTATTATTTGCTCGTCAGAAAGAGTCGAAGCCTCGTCCGTTGGGACATACTCTCTGGGTTGATATGCTATCGCAGGCCGGGTCATTTGCAATTTGTCAGGTAATAAAACAGGTGTATCTGCATAGGCCAGAGGACTGACAGAAAACAATAAAACTATCCGGAGAAATAATGCCGTCATTTCGGTCACAATATACCATTCATTCTGGATTTCCTCATTTTAGCCGTTTTGTAAAAATGCCACTTTGATATTTCTGGATACCAGCTCAAAAGTAAGCTGCCCCATCATGCTGTTCGCAGTCATCCAGACTCCCGCCGATCACCCCAAAGTAGTTTACGGCTCGTTACCCACCTGAAAACGTTAAAGGGTACTCCTTTTGTTACTTAAGGGACGTGCACGCAATAACATCCCGATCTGGCGCTCATATTTAGTCTGTATTTGTTCGTTCTGTGTTCGTTCTGATTGAACAAAAGTGCAGGAATAGTCATTCTATTTCGAGCTTTTGTGATTGAAGAACGGGCAAAGACGGGCTGAAGATGAGATGCAAGATCGGGATGTCATTGCGTGAACGTCCCTGATTGAGACAATCGCCCCCTTAAAGGCCTGTATTATTTTTGACGCTACATGACTGAACGGCCCGTTCCTTGATAGACTTGCAGCGGAAAATTGGCCCGGGAGGAACCGATGACTTACGTCGTCACCGAAAACTGTATCAAATGTAAATACACCGATTGCGTGGAAGTATGCCCCGTGGACTGTTTCCATGAAGGCCCGAACTTTCTGGTGATCGACCCGAAGGAGTGCATTGACTGCACCCTCTGCGAACCCGAATGTCCCATCAACGCGATTTATTCCGTAGATGACCTGCCGGAAGATCAGGAGCAATTCATCGCCCTGAACGCCGAGCTGAGTCCGCTGTGGCCGG
>JAADIL010000072.1 GCA_013151355.1 Gammaproteobacteria bacterium | reverse complement strand
TATTACATGGACAGAGAACGAACAGTATCCACAGAAGATTTAAAAATACTGGAAATGACCGCAGACCTGTTAATCGATGAAGAAAAATGGAACCGGGAAGATGACAGACTATGTTTTTACAAAGAGAAATGGAGTCTGTTTTGCGCCCTGGCAAAAGCATCCATTGAAATAGCAAGTAAATACAAACATCGACGTGTTGCAATGCAGGAAATTCGATTTACGATAAACGACCATTTTCCGGAGAGATGGAGCAAACATCAGCTTATGGAATTCAATAACCACCCGTCCACTACCTTTAAAGATATCAGGTGGATATTGGAGGATACCAGAAAACGCCTGGAGAGCAGGTATAACAGCAATAATAAATAGCATCTGAAAAATCCGAATCACTATTACCCCCATACCTTCTCACACCTTCCTTTCTTGGGGACGTGCACGCCCCTTAACATTCATTCTCACAAATATACCTGTGGCGTTTGAGATTCAGACATTTATTACACGCCCTCGTCATTCCATGGTCGCATTAAGAAACGCCTGATTCTCAAATGCTACGGGTATATAACACCCATCAGGCAGAGAACCGAGATATTGCTCAACATTGGCAGGGAATTTATCAAGTGGGATTGAGGGCATTGCTGATGGGGTTGGGTGCATTACTCGATTGCAACAAACCGGGCAACCCGATATATCTGGTAGCCTGATTTATCGGGATTTTTTCCCGTCTGTACTCCTCTTTGTTAAAGAGGAATTTTAGTTGTTATATGGAGATAACGTAATGTGTAATTTAAAAAACCATAAGGGGCGTTTGACTTCGCACCTTGTCATGTATTTATCACGGATAGGTTCTCAATTTCATCGTGTACTGTTGTATCCCCGGTTTGGGCGCTTTTCAAAGCAACGTGAAAAAAGTAACCGGACCCTATCGGTACAGTCTGCCAGTGCACGCGCCAAAACCAGAAACCTGTCTGCGGCAGGCATACTTTTGTTTACTATGCTCATAGCAGCATGTGGTACTGAAGATAGTACCAACACTGATTTTTCGACACCGATTAACCGCACACTTACAGGTACTGTGGCAGTAGGCTTACCCGTGAAAGGGGCCATCACCATTATTGACACTGATGGTAAAACGCTGGACGCACAAAGTAATACAAATGGAACATATACTGTAAACCTGGGTGGCAGACCCGGCCCTTACCTGATTCGTGTTGAACCCGACGATAACAATTTTCCCGTTTTATATAGCTACGCCACCAGTTCAGGTGTGGCCAACATTACGCCGTTTACAACACTGGCACTGTTCCTTGCCTACCAGAGCGACTTTGCTGATTCTTTTGATAGCTGGGCTACGATACATGCCGGTTGGAAGCGCGCTGATTTCGAACAGGCACGCTCTACAATTAATGCCAATTTTTCAACCGAGTTACAAAATGCCGGCGTCAATCCAGTCGCGTATGATTTTTTTACAGTCCCTTTCGAGGCCAACCAAACCGGCATTGACGCCTTCCTTGATAATTATAGTGTATCTTTTGACTATGGTGCCGGGACATATAACATCACTGACAATTCAGGACAACCCGTAATTTTTAATGAAAATATTGATACTGCCAACTATTACATTGGTGCACGGTTTCTTCCTGAGGATGCAGCTAACTGGAAACTGACCTGGACACCTCTATTTGATGGTCAACAGGGCACACCTATTGTTTCGTACCCTGGCAATAACATCCCCTGGAGCGAAGAACGTTTCAATGAAATATTTTGGGAAAACCTGGCAAGCATTCCCTCTCAAGTGACAATATGCAAAGAGAGTCCAACTGTTTCCTGTAATATCAGCGTTCAGGTCACTCAACTGGATACCAGCTACGACGTTATTGGTAACGGCGAAATCGGTACAATAGTGACAGGTGGTGGCACCTACAACTGGAATATGAGTGGCTGGTATCAACCGGATGGTCAACCACGTCAAACTGTTGAGGAATCAACCTCGTGGTCTTTTTCATGGAGCTGGGAACGTATCAGCTAGATTGATATACCCGTAGTGATTGAGATTCAGGTGTTTAGTATGCGTCATATTCATTTCAACGCAGCCATGGAATGAAGAGAGCGTACAATGAATGTCTAAATCTTGATCGCTGCGGGTATATACCCATCACGGATAGATTTTCCGGCAAAGAGTGCATCACAGATATCTTGTATCAAGATGCACTCTTTATTAAAAAAAGGGCCTGGGTGAAATTTCGCTGTCATAATAAAGCAGTCGATATAACACTTGGGCCCTTTTATTTTCCTGTGTTTCTTGTCGTACAAATTCAGTCAAATGGAACTATGGAGTCAAGACCTGAACTCTATATTTTGTCGCCAGGGAACGTTCGGGTTCCTGACAAAAGATGATATACCCGTAACGATTGAGATTCAGGTATATACCCGTAGCGTTTGAGATTCAGGTGTTCATTGCACACCCTCTTCATTCCATGGCTGCATTGAAACTCCTCACAATAGATCGGCTATTATTCGTCATTTCGCCTTGCCATGAAATGAATATGACGCACACTGAACACCTGAATCTTAAACGCTACGGGTATATGTAAAACGTCTGTCAAAATTATGTGTTTTTAACACAAGATTGTTCCATAATACGGGCAGGCACCCTGTCAATCACGCATAACAAACCATTGTTACACCCGGTATCATGAACTACAGAAAAGCGACAGCCGCTGATTTGGCAGCAATCAAGGCACTACTCAGTTCCAGCAAGCTGCCTTCGAGTGACTGCGATGAACATATTGAAAATTTCATCATCGTTGAAGACAAGGATAAAATCATTGGCACGGGTGGCCTTGAGATTTGTGGCACGAACGGCCTGGTACGTTCGATTGTGGTCGCGCCAAAATACCGGGGAAACGGGATAGCCAGAAAAATATACCAGCGAATAGAAGACAAGGCATATCATTCGGGAATGACTACATTGTATCTTCTGACAGAGTCCGCAACCGAATATTTCAAAAAATTGGGCTTTGTGGTTAAAAAGCGTTCCGGAACTCCAGAATCAATCATGCAAACAAAACAATTCAAGGAATTTTGTCCGTCATCTGCGGTGCTCATGTGCCATGAAAAATCAGGCACCAATAACGAGAAATAACTATTTTTTTAATTTTCCTGCAGTTTTGCCACATCAAATACCTGCAAATAAATATCTGCACATTCTCAACAACCTGCAAACAACTCCCGGGAAACTTCAATCGCCTTTTCGAGATAGTCGTCGTACAAGCCAGGCGTTTGATAACCCACAATTTTTGGCACCAGTTCCCTGCCCGCTGCATCGACCAGCTGCACGGTCGGCACCATTTCCACACCACGGTCGATGCCAAAGTTTTCCGCACTGCGCTCACTCCCGCTGAAGTCATACAGGGTCTCGTATTTATCCATCAGCACTTTGCGCAGAATGATGCGTTCCGGATCAGCACCGGACAAGCGCAACGGCCCCAGTACTTCTGCTTCCAGGCGTTTGCAATAAGTGCAATCTTCAGTGGAAAACATCAGCAGGATGGGCACACTGTTGTCGCATGACAGCTTGCTCAGGGCCATCATGTCCTGACTGATGGCAAGCCGCAGACTTTCTGGCACAACCGTGTCTTCATCCATTTCCACAGATATCACATCTGTGGCCAGGGCGAGCCCAACAGGCAAATTAAACAGCAGGAAAAAAATCAGAGAATGTCGCATTGCAAATACCCTGGAAGATTCCGGTTGATTCCTTTTGTCACCATTCCTGCACAGACAGGGATCATGGAATAAAATCGCTCTAACCAAGCATCAGTTCAGCATATCACGCAGGTTGGCCAGATGGGCACGACCACGTTCCTGGCGTTCTTCGGGATCAACCTGCTCACCCCGCCCTTCCCACACCAGATCATCTTCGGGTAACTCACCCAAAAACCGGCTGGGTTCACAATCTACCGTTTCGCCATGTTTGCGACGCCGGGCGGACATGGTAAAAGTCAGGGTTTTCTGCGCCCGGGTAATACCCACATAGGCCAACCGCCGCTCTTCTTCTATATCGTCTGCTTCCAGGCTGGCATGATGCGGCAGCAGGTTTTCTTCCATACCCACCACAAACACATGAGGAAATTCCAGCCCCTTGGCGGCATGCAGGGTCATCAGTGAAATGCGGTCATCACGTTTTTCGTCTTCATTGCGTTCGAGGATGTCCATCAATGTCATCTGCGCCACCAATTCACCGAGCCCGGTATCGCCCTCGCCTTTTTCCGCCATGCGTGTCAGCCAGTCCACCAGCTCATGCACATTGGCCATGCGCCGCTCGGCGCCTTTGGGATCATTGCAGGTATCCAGCAGCCAGTCTTCGTAACGAATATCGCTGATAACCTCCTTGACCGCCGCCACCGGATCACCACGCTCGGCCAGCTCCGCTTTCGCCGCCAGCCAGCTGACAAACTCCCGCACCCGGGTCAGGGCACGCTCATTCAGCTGCATCTCCAACCCCAGCTCATCACAGGCGGCATACAGACTGATGCCGCGCTCGCCTGCATAAGTGGCGATTTTCTCCAGAGTGGCCGGGCCGATCTCGCGCCGTGGCGTGTTAACCACGCGCACGAAGGCATTATCATCCTCCGGATTCACCAGCAGGCGCAGATAAGCCATGATGTCTTTCACTTCCTGGTAGGCGAAAAACGAGGTGCCGCCGGAGATTTGATACGGCAGCTGGTTTTCGCCCTTTCTCGAACAGCCGCGACTGGTGATTGCCCCGATACAAAATGGCGTAATCGCTAAAATGGCCACCGTTCTGGAATTTGTGTGCCAGCAGTCGCGACACTACCTGCTCGGCCTCGTGATCTTCATTACGTGCCTGCACCACCTTGATGGGGTCGCCATAACCCAGCTCACTCCACAGGCGTTTTTCAAACACATGCGGGTTGTTACTAATGAGCTGATTGGCCGCCTTCAAAATACGCCCGGTGGAGCGGTAATTTTGCTCCAGTTTGATAACCTTGAGCGTGGGAAAGTCCTGCGACAACAACGCCAGATTTTCCGGCTGCGCACCGCGCCAGGCAT
>JAADIL010000267.1 GCA_013151355.1 Gammaproteobacteria bacterium | reverse complement strand
TTTACCCAAACACAGAAAAGCCTCACCGAAGCAAGGCCCTGATAATTCTGTTATTTGAGTCAAATAACCAGACGAAGTCACGCAACAACTATCTGGACACCAATCGCACCCGCTTAATCACATCATTTTGCATTTCAGTCGCCTTTTTCAAGACGTCAGTATAAACACGCTTCTTTTCTCTGGAAGACGCGTTCCTGATGAAATCGGAAAATGGCGAAGATACACCTGCTTCCGAGTTTTTTTTGGACGATGATGAATACATTACGGCACCTGTAAGTCATACCAATCGCAGCTTCAATATCGGCGCAAGTGTATTTCCTGGAACATGAGTATCAATTTGATCTACATTCGCCTTATACACCCTGCGGGTATTGTTGTTATTTTTCAAGCATAAAAAAAACCCCGCTATGGGTACGGGGCAGGTATTGGATCGTCAGCACCTTTTTATTGGCATTTTTTATTCCCTCTGACGAACCAAAATATCGAACCAGACAAGGATGCACCAGATTTGTTGCTCATTGATCCATGCAGTGACAAATATAATGAAATATCGCAACTGACTCAAACCCTGAACAACCCCGACAGGCTGTGTATTTTCCCTGTGTGCTGCTACAGCGGCCTGTCTTTCTTGCCAGTCTGTAGTACTCTGACGGGTGTGCCACAGGGTGCCATAATTTTGGTGTTGTAGAAAACCCGGGTCCGTCGACTCCCGCCAGATTAAAGACCTGTACAGAAATGCCGCTTCAGTGGATACGGCTTCCTTTAATTCAAAATAACTGCAACCCAAATACACCTTTGATGCTCTCTCACAATATTACCCACTGCTCTATCTGGCATGTGGCCCTGGCCATGTTCGGTTTGCTGTTTAATCAAATGGCAACGGCAGAGATAAATGCTTCATCTGACGCAGGCCAGTTTGAAGAAGAATACTCACCGTATGCCGACGTTGATTTCTGCGATGAAAACGAAATTGATGAAGAAGCTTTTCCGGAAAATTTGATGGAGACGCTGTATCACAATGCGCGTATGGCATTTATGTTCGGTCAATACGAAATCGCATTCGAGGCCTGGAAACCACTGGCAAACGAAGGTTACGCCAAAGCCCAGGCAGCATTGGCCTGGATGTATCACACAGGTAATGGCGTAAAACGTAATATGACAACAGCAGTTTCGTGGTACCGAAAGGCAGCAGATCAGGGCCATGCCATCGCGCAAAATAACCTGGCAGTGATGTACGAAAGCGGTCTGGGTGCAGATATCAACCCAAAAGCCGCAGCCTTTTGGTTCAAAGAATCTGCCAGCTCCGGTTATTCCTTTGCACAATATAATATCGGTCGGATGTATGCCGAGGGTTTTGGCGTTAAACAGGACCGCAAGGAAGCAAAATACTGGTGGCGCATCGCAGCACGTCAGGGTGTGGAAAAAGCCACGGAATCGCTCGCTCTACTGGAAAACCGCCCTGTTATTCAGGAAAAAACAGCCAGCACCGGCCCTGCCATCGCTCATGCGCCCTATCATAGTAATCCGGTGGCGAAGGGGTTGGCATGGATAGAGGGACAGCAGCGAGGCCACTACACCATTCAGCTTGCGCGCAGTAAGGACGCCAACTGGATACTCAAGCTGGCAGCTTCCGGGCAGCTGGATCAAGTCATGGTGCAATTCAAATCCAAGGATAAAAAGGGCGAAGAGTGGATCAACCTGATCTATGGCAGCTTTTCGAGCTTCCAGGCTGCGGAAAAAACACGTAAATCCTTACCGGCATCTTTTCGTGAGTGGTCACCCTGGTTGCGCCGGTTTGGTGAAATTAACGCCATTTTATTGAAGTAACTAGATGTTACTCAGGCTTCAGTCAAAATGCGGGTTGTGGCGTCACGTAAAAACCGTCAGTCATCGGTTTGGTGTGAATTAAGCGCTAAAAATATTCAACTGAATAAAATCTAACGCGAAGGCGCGAAGACGCAGAGAACGCGAAGGGCTATGAGAATAACGAGCAAAAGCGATAAAAAATCTCAAATACTGTGGATCTCTGCGTCTTCGCGTTGGGTTTTCATTATTCAGGCTCAGCCAGCATACACATGAAAACAGGGGGATTTAGCCCTTAATTCACATTTCATTATTTGAGTGCGTAACGTCAGTGAAGTAACTTTCTTCCGGCTTTTGCAATTTTTCCGTATTCAGCATAAAAACCTGCTGTAAACGACAAAAACTAATGACATTGGCATTTTTTGTGCTTAACTGTTGAGGGCCAAATATAAAAATGCGTGATCGGAAGGGAATACCGCAATGCAACAAAACCAGCTGGAAAGACGACAGGCAGGTGACCGCCGTAGCGGGAATGACCGTCGTAGCTGGCAATGCCAGCTGGATTTCCCTTATGTGGACGGTCATGGCACCCTGGTCAGTGCAGATCGACGCCACATAGTGGAGCGCCGCATCGAGTATGCCGAATACATTAATGGTGACCGTCGCGGTGGGGCTCTGGATCAACTTGGCATTTAGGGATGGAAATTGACGAAGGTCAACAGGGTGTTATTTTCAAAAAACCGCTGGATTATGGAAAGTATCAGTGCCAACGATAGGTAGCTTCAACTATATTTCCGTTACCCATATATTCAATTTTTTCACAAATAGTATTTAACAATTGAATTCCCCGACCCGAATGTCCCACATTACTTTCCAGTGAAATCTGGTTTTCCTGGTAATCAAACCCACTACCTGTATCCTCAACACGTATCGTCAATAACCCGCCTTCAGCATTAGGCCGGTGCGCCACATAAATTTTGATGCTGCCATCGGCAAGATTTAATAACCGCGCCTCTCGTTCCATATAATATTTTGCAAAGCCATCCGCAGTTCCTTTCAGGGTAGAATCAAGGTTTAAAATGCCATGATCCAGCGCATTGGTAAATAATTCCGAAAATACGGTATATAGCTGTTGGCGCTGCCCACGGAAACCTTGCATGTCACAAACAGACTGGATAAGTAATGGCAGCGGATCAAAACAACCCAACAAATCTGCGCTGAGCCCCATGGAAAAATCCCACTCGGACGATAACTGCTCCGCCCGTTTGATTTGTTGTGCCTTGTCATGAAAAACAGTGTCTTCCAGTTGTTGCTGATTGTACCGTAACTCAATCATCGTCATATCATCTTGCTGTGCCCCACCCGCCTGAAATTTTATTAATTCATGACTGATTTCGCCAAACAGTTCGGAAGAATTTGAATTTTTTACAAAAATATTTTCCAGGCGCTGACGACCAAACATGAGGCCATCGGGATTTGTTGCTTCGGTTATTCCATCAGAATGAATGTAAATGCGATCATCCTGACGTATTTCTGTCATTTCAACACGTCGGCTAAAACTTTCATCACTTGCAATACCCAGTGGCAAATGGTGTGGCGGCAGAGAGCGTATGATTTTCTGCTCTTTTTCTCCATAAATCACCACAGGTGGTATACCACCGTTCCACACAGAAAGAGTATGGCTGCCAGGGTTAAGGTCAATAACACACGCGGCCAAAAACATGTCCGTCGGTAAAATCATTTTTAATTTCGTATTGATTTCGGTGACGATTTCAGCAATGGAATAACCTTTTGTGGTCATTCCGTAAAAAACACTGGAAACGGGTAACACGCCTATCGCTGCGGCAAGACCGTGTCCGGTAAAGTCACCCAATAATACATGCAGCCCACCGGATGGTTTGGGTGCGGCCAACAAAATATCACCCGAAAAAAGTGACATGGGTGACAACATGGATTGCACATAGGGTAAGTCCAGCGAACCTGTTTCAATAATGTTGACGAACAGGCGTTTGGCCAGTTGTTTTTCACGGTCAAACCGTTTTTGATGGTTTTCCAGCTCATTACGCTGGTACTGCACCGTGTTGTACAATTCGCGGATGCGTAACAAAGCGCCGATACGCGCCTGCAACAGAATTCGGTTATACGGTTTTGTAAAAAAATCATCGCCACCAGATGCCACACACCTGGCCAAACCTTCACTATCGGATGTCGCCGTCAAAAAAATTACCGGTACGAAGGCATCAGTGCTCATCGCCTTGATACGTCGTGTGGCTTCGTAACCATCCATGTTCGGCATTTTGATATCCATCAATACCAGATCAGGATGTTCGCGGGCAAACACATCAACAGCCTGCACACCGTCATCGGCCTGCAAAACATGGTAACCCTGTTTTTCAAGAATAGCCTGCAATAGCAGACGGTTTGGAACATCGTCATCCGCGATGAGCACCGTGGGCATTTTGCTGTTCAATGGCATGTTTTCAGACATATCGATTGCATTGGCGGAAGAGTTCATGACACGAATAATTTGCAGCCAAAATAATGTGTTTACGGGACGTTTTGGCGAATGCCGCGATCAACCCAACAAAAACAGTGACGCATAAGCCACAGCGTTAATCCATAGTAAACAGGCTTTGGAAATTGGCCACCGTCAAAATATTTTTGATGTCTGGCGAACAATTGACAATGGAAATATTCGCCGCATTGCCGCCCAGATATTCCCGCATCATCAGCAGCATGCCCAGTGCGGAACTGTCCATGTAATTGGCACCGCTCATATTAACGATAAATTGCGTTTTTTCGCCTGGACTGGTGTTATAATAACAGTCGCGAAATTCATTCTGCCCCGCAAAATCGAAACGACCACTAATCTTTATGGTGATGGTGTTGCCATCTGCTGAAACTTCAGATGTAACTGGCATTCGGATTCTCCACTATTGCATCTCTGATAAATACTTCCCGGCATCCACGCCGAACGAAGTCGGTTAGCCCCGAATTATACCTGAGGTTCTCCGTATACTATGCTGACCTGACCGTTCTATCGACTCTTTTTTTTGCAACTTAAGTATGGTTTGTGCTAAAAAATTGATCAATGCCGGGCAACGGAGTGCGTTGCCCAATAACGCGCAGCATACCCATGTCATTAAGTTAACAAAAAATGGCGTACCGCAGGTTGGCGGTGAGCTTGCGAACCCCAACGGAATCGACGATATTGGGGTTCGCAAGCTCATCGCCAACCTGGAACAGGCCGGAAGTTTGGCTTAACTTAATGACATTGCGTAGCATACCCTAAATCAAGAATGTGCCCCCTGCGCAGAATAAAACGGGGGCGCAAGGAAGGAGTCAGTCTTTGATGGCTTCCACTTCGATGCTCAGATTAACATCGTCACCCACGGCCGGCAGCGCATATTTAATGCCAAAATCCGAGCGTTTCAGCCGGGTAGTAGCATCGAAACCGCAAACCTGTTTTTTGTTGATCGGATGTACACCACAGTTAATACTGGCCACCGCAAGGCTCACAGATTTGGTCACGCCCATAATGGTCAAGTCCCCCACTACGGTCGCTCCTTTACCCTGAAAGGTCACTTTGGTGGACTTGAAGGTAATTTCCGGGAATTCAACGGCGTTGAAAAAATCCGGTGAGCGCAGGTGGTCATCACGTTTTTTAAACCCTGTATTAACCGAAGCAACGTCAATCACGATGTCCACCGAGCCGGTACCTTTGGCCTGATCCAGATTGAGCTTGCCAGTGGTTTTGCCAAAACGCCCGTGTAATGTCGAAAACCCCAGATGGTCAATGGTGAAATTTGGGTAGGTATGGCTCGGGTCAATGGTATATGACGCCGCCATGCTGCCCACCGGCAATAACAGTGCGCTAACGAGTATGACTATTTTTTTCATGGTCGATCTCCCTGGTTATAAATTCTGGATGGCAATATCAAAAGTGCAACTTTCAGTTACACCTGGTTACACTTTATTTTTCCTGCCACGGTAAATTGCCGGAGCGACATTTTCCCACAGCCTAAAAACTCACCGGTCCCGCAGCACGCCAGGCCAACCAAATGGCTGGCAGCACGGGAATACTGACCCACAGGCTGGCTGCGATCATTTCCAGCCAGCGCTGCCGCAGTTTGATCAGCCTGACCGGTTTGATCAACAGCAACCAGGCAAACAGTGGCACCAGCGCCAGACACAGCAGGACAAGCACCGGTAGCTGTGCATACACTGTCGCAGCTGCGGCAAGCAGTGCCACAGGCACTGCTGCTGCGTACATCGCAAGCAGCCCTGGCCCGGCGGATTTTTCCGCCGACCCCAATAATCCCGCAACAATCACCGCGCCAGTCGCTGCTGAAACAGCAAAAGCCAACTGACCGTACAATGCTGACGCAGCAATCAGCGTTGTTACTCCCGTGCCCATTGCCAACACCAGCGCATTGGCAGCCTGTGCACTGAATGCCCTCTCTTGCATTCGTCCCAAAGCACCTGTGCCGAAGATGATAACAGCGGCATACAGCATCACCGGCGAGGCCATTACCCAGATCGCCATACCTTCCTGACGCCGTACTACAGGCCAGATAATCCACAAGGCAGCAGCAGCCAGCAGTAACGCAGGCAACAATCGAAACATGCGTTTTAGCCATATTGATCGTGGCATTGCCGGGATAAATTCCAGCAACAGCACCACAAAGGGCAATGTCAGACTGCAAATAATAATCTTGCGCGTGGAAGTCAGTGGTTGCAAGGTCAGTCCGGTGGTTAACCACACCGCGACAAAAAAACCGCCAATAATCGCCAGACCGGTCCCGCCGGGTAAAAAACGACGCAGCACCAGTGCTAATACCAGCGCCACTACAAAAGGAGCAGCAGCGGCCTGAATCGCAGGGTTATCGAGTAGCTCCTGCATCGCTGGTAAAATGGTCAGGACGCCGTGTGGCTGCCATCACACCAGGGTTTATTACCGGTTTTGCCACAACCACAGATGTACACAGTTTCATCCTTCGCGGCAGTATGGGCCAACGGTTCCATGCCGGGATGTTGTGTATGACTACCATCGCAAAAAGGCGGTGTGTTGCTGTGGCCGCACTGGCAGACATAGGCAGTCTCACCACTTTTCAATGTGTGCTCGTAAGGTTCACCGCGTGTATACATACTCATATTTAATCCTCCGCTCGGGTCTTGTGTGACGTCGGTCTGCGCAAAAAAAACGTGCGAAATTTTCGTCTGGTTTGTTGACTGAAAATTGAGCATAATCAAATACCTGCCAAATAAAAAGTAGAAACATTTGAGCAAATCATTCAATTTTGTTGAATACCTGTGGCAAGTGCCTCAATGCCCCCCGGGAAATGGCCGCTAAGGGTTTTATAAACAACAGCCCGCAAAGCTGCAAGCGAAGAGTAACAACGTGAACCCATATTTTACACCTGGCATGAAGTGGCTACGCATCAGTCTCGCTGTTGCAGTGCTGTGCCCTGCCCTGGTGTGGGCCGTGCCGCACAACGCTGCGCAAGACAACTTTATACAGCGTGTGGTTAATTTCGACAGCGCTGCACTTGCCGGGCAACGTACCCGGTTTTTGGCTGCTGAAAAGGCGCTGCGCCTGCGGAGGCTATCTGAATTTCGCCGTTTATTGCCTGCACTCACGGACTATCCACTCTACCCCTACCTTCAGTACCAGGACATCAAACAGCGCCTGCACAAAACCCCGGTAAAAGAAATCTCCGCGTTTCTTGAGCAATATCAAAGCTTGCCGATGTCACATTCACTGCGCCACAAACTGCTACGGCAACTGGCACGTCAGGGGCGCTGGCAACATTATCTGGACTTTTACACTCCCACGAAAAATATCCGTTTACAATGTCATCATCTTTATGCACTGATCCGCATGGGGCAAGCCGAAACCGCATACCCGGATATCAAAAAACTGTGGCTTAGCGGTCGCTCACGACCACGTACCTGCGACCGCATATTCAAACACTGGAAAACCGCAGGCAAGCTCACCACCGAACTGGTATGGCAACGCATGGAGCTGGCGTTAAACAAAGGCCGCCGCACGCTGGCGCGTTACCTGTTGCGCTCACTGCCAGGCAAAGATCAAAAACTGGCGCGCCTGTGGATCAAATTACATCGCAAACCACACTTGTTACCCGGGTATCAACAGCAAATTGCCCGCAACACACACTACATGGCCCCTCGCCTGTTCATCAATGTGGTAAAACGTTTGGCCCGACGTGCCCCGCAGGAAGCGGCAAAAATCTGGTTTGATCCCAAAACACAGCACACGGCAACAACGATCGAGCAATACGACGTTCTGCAACAAATGGCCATCTCTCTGGCACGTAAACAATTACCGGGGTCAGAAGCCTGGTTTTCCATGATTCCCGATGAACATCTCAGCGATACTGCACGCCAATGGCGAGTGCGCACCGCCCTGCGTCAGGCCCAGTGGTCACGCGTACTCACTGCGCTGGACGCACTCACGCCAAAACAGCAAGCCAGTGACCGCTGGCAATACTGGCGGGCACGCGCCAACGAAGAGTTAGGTGAAAACGTCGTCGCCACAACGCGGTTCACTGCCCTCGCTCGCCAGCGCAGTTATTACGGGTTTTTATCCGCAGACCGTTTGAATCTACCCTATGCCATTGCCGACCGTCCCCACAAAACCAGTGCAGGTACCTTGTTTGACATTGGTCAGCAACCGGCCGTGCAACGCGCCCACGAATTTGTTCGTTTGGGGCGCACGACCGAGGCTCGCCGCGAATGGCGCTCGGCAACGCAACAGATGAATAATGACGAGCGTGTCGATGCTGCCAAACTGGCGCAGCATTGGGGTTGGGCCGAACAATCCATTCTCACCATGGCCAGCACCAATCAGCGTGATGACCTTACCTTGCGCTTTCCATTGCTGTTTCAGGAACAAATCCTCAATTATTCCGAACGTGAAGACATCAATCCAGCCTGGACTTACGGTGTCATCCGCCGGGAAAGTGCCTTTGTGCAGGATGCACGCTCGCCCAAAGGCGCATTGGGGCTCATGCAACTCATGCCCGCTACAGCGAAATATATCTCCCGCTCTTTGCCCAAAAAATATCGCGGCAAATCCAAACTCACACAAGCTGACATCAACCTGTCCCTGGGCACCCGTTATCTGCGTAAAATGCTGAAACGCTTTGGTGGGCAGACCGTGCT
Organism: Gammaproteobacteria bacterium; assembly: GCA_013151355.1. GTDB lineage: Bacteria > Pseudomonadota > Gammaproteobacteria > SZUA-152 > SZUA-152 > SZUA-152. Next base: position 47,380 of record JAADIL010000267.1, on the reverse strand, counting down.
CGCCACCGCTGCATACAACGCCGGAGAAAGTCGCATCATGCGCTGGCTGCCCGCAGAAGCCACCCTGGATGCCGAACGCTGGATTGAAAACATCCCCTTCCGGGAGACGCGCGAATATGTCACAAGCGTGTTGGCTTTCACCATCATTTACGCAGACCGACTGGGCTTTGAGCAGAAACGCCTGAGCCAGCACATGTCTGCCGTACCAACCCGCAAAACCTTGTAACCGCTACTCCGCTTTCTGCTGCACAATTTTTACAAAAAACGCTCAAAAAAATGCCCCCTGCGAAAACAGGAGGCATCCTTCCAAAGCTTGGCGGTGTGGTACCGCCCCCTGCGCCGTGAACCATCCAGGCGAAGTGGAAGCCGGTGTGACGCATCAGGATTTCTGGACAAAGCAGAAATACACAACAGCATCAGGTGCCCAGGCTCCAGGTTATGCAAGTTGGGTCAAACAGCACATCAAGGGCGATACTTATTATTCATACTAGTGATTATTTCCAGCTTCACAAGCTCAAAAACAGCTTAAAACGCTAAGTTACCAATTCATAAAGGAATTTAGTTTAAAACTGTTTCAGGCCTGTTTTTCCGACGTTTTTCCATGGTTTTTTATCATGTTGCTATATATTTTATCGTTCCAAACTTTTCCAGAATAACGATAAACTAATGTAGTATTTCATTATTTATTAAAATTCCAGAAACGACATCACACACATAACGCTATTTGTTTCTCGATACGTTTTGGTGAAACCGGAATTGCTGTTTTCATCGGTTGTGCAAACAGTGACACCCGGTACTCCTCCAGCATCCAGCGCAATTTGGTGCTTTCAGCACTATCCATGAGCGTTTTTTGCAGACGCGCATGTTCCTGTAAAAATGGTCGTAGCAGTTGCAACTTTTTTTCATCCCCTGCGGGCGAATCTGTCAATTTCTCCAGCCGTATCGTCAGGGCACGAAAATAACGCGGTATTTCCTGTAGCCATAAATACGGCGTGCGTGTTAAAAACCCTGCATAAAGCAACGTATCCAGCTGTGTTTGAATATCCTGCTTGCTGTCCTGGCTACAATCTGTCAATTGAAATTGCTGACGGACAGATTGCCAGGCAACAAGGATTTTCGCTACCAGCGTGCACACCTGGTTGGCGGTTGGCATCAATGCCGTTACCTGTTGCATACGAACAGCAAATGCTTCCTGTTGCTTAATCATGTAGCCCTTCTCAAAAAAACATTGATCCAGAATTAATTCAAGCAAATCGTTTTGCAAATCATCAGCCGATGCAAATACAGAATAGATCAGACTCATCTCGTTTATTTTTGGCAATTGCCGTAATACATATTTCACCGCTTTTGCATTTTCGAGCACGGCCAAACGCCGCAGCCCTTTTACCTGCGCCCGCATGGCCGTCGCTGATGCATCGAACAGCTCCACTCCCACCGAAGTGCCTTTATCCACAATGGCAGGGTAAGCCCGGTATTGTTGCTCACCCTTTGTCAGCATAATAAATTCAGGCAAATCACCAAATTGCCAGGCAGTAATACCTGTATCTGGCCATGAAACATCGCTATGTACCTGCGCCATTTCTTTTGCAGCATGCCCACCAAAACGTGACTGCAATTCAGTGAGTGAACGACCCACGCCCACACTTTTTTGCCGATGATCAACCACGTCAAAACGCATTAATAAATGCACTGGAAGCTGGTCCAGTCGCCAGTCCCTGGCAGTGACGACAATCGCCTTTTCTTTTTTCAGAAAATTCGCCAGACTTTCCAATAAATCCTGACCACCATTTTCCGGCTCATCAAGCCAGGCAAGAGCAGATTTCACCGATTCAGGAACAGGCACCAACTGCTTGCGAAGGCTTTTTGGCAGGCCTTTGAACAACGCCGTCATTTTTTCGGACAAAAAACCGGGCACCAGATAATCAAATTGCGTCTGCCTGAACTGGTTTATCGACGCCAGAGGAATGATGACTGTGACACCATCATCATCACTGCCAGGACTGAAACAATATTTGAGTTGCAGCGGCATATCGTTGAACAACATCTCTCCCGGGTATTCTGTATCCGTCGAGGCCGATGCAGAGCGAAAAACATCCTCCCGCGTCAACCATAACAGGTCAGGTTTTTTGACTTCGATTTTTTTTCGCCACTGCTCAAATGTCACATGGTCACGAACGGATGCGGGAAGTTTCTCATCAAAGAAATGACACAATGTGGCATCATCAACCAATACATCCTGGCGTCGTGTTTTGGATTCCAGCGAACAGGCTTCTTCTATCAGCTTCCGGTTATGCGAAAAAAACGCGGCTTGTGTACGATAGCTTCCTTCCACCAGCGCTTCACGAATAAAAACCGTCCGCGCGACATTGCCATCAACCGGCCCATAATTAACACGACGCGCAGCATGTACCACCAGCCCGTACAACGTCACGGTCTCATCGGCCATAACGATTCCACGTTTTGGATTCCAGTGAGGCTCGCTGTACGTCCGTTTTACCAGGTGTTGCGCTGCGGCTTCAATCCATTCCGGTTCAATATGTGCATTTTGTCGTGCAAACAGACGACTGGTTTCCACCAGTTCTGCGCTCATCAACCAGTGCGGTGGATTTTTGGTCAACCCCGAACCGGGAAATATATGGAATGTCGATTGCCGCGCACCTGAATAGGTGGGCATTTTTTTTCTTTTTGCTGACGTTTGCTTTTCGGCCTTCTTTGTTTCACTCGCATCGCCATCACTATTTTTGACACCGATATTACCCAATAAACCTGTCACCAGCGATTGATGAATGGCAGCATATTCCGCCGGGCTGGAATTGGCTTTCAGGCCCATGCCTTTGCTCAGGGTACGCAACTGCTGAAAGGTTTCCAGCCACTCGCGCATGCGCATGTACGCCAAAAATTCCTGTTTGCAATATTGGCGCAGTTTGTTTTGCGTGAGATGCTTTTTACGGTCATTGTATTCATGCCATAAATTCAGCATGGACATAAAATCAGACCGCTCATCACGCAAGCGTTTGTGTTTTTCATCGGCCTGCTGTTGTTTATCCACAGGTCGTTCACGCGGGTCCTGCACACTGAGCCCACTGACAATAATCAATACTTCGGTCAGACAATTGTTTTCTTCCGCCGCCAACACCATACGGCCGAGACGTGGATCAATAGGCAGTTTTGCCAAACGCTTGCCGATAGTGGTCAGTTTACGTTTTTCATCAATGGCATTCAGTTCCAGCAGCAACCGAAAACCGTCATTGATAAAACGCTGATCCGGTGGATCAATAAAAGGAAAATCCGCAGGATCACCCAGATCCGATTGACGCATTTGCAAAATGACCGCTGCAAGGTTTGTGCGCTGGATTTCCGGCTGAGTAAACAGGGAACGAGAGAGAAAATCCTCTTCCGAATAAAGCCGGATACAAATGCCATCACTTAAACGGCCACAACGCCCTGCCCGTTGATTGGCACTGGATTGCGCAATCTTTTCCACCGGTAGTCGCTGCACCTTGCTGCGATAACTGTAACGGCTGATACGTGCCGTGCCCGGATCAATCACATAACGAATACCCGGCACGGTAATCGATGTTTCTGCCACATTCGTCGCCAAAACAATACGACGTTGACTGCCCGGCCTGAACACACGGTTTTGTTCACTGGCACTTAAACGGGAATACAACGGCAGCACTTCGGTATTGCGTGGGTGATGTTTTCGCAAGGCTTCGGCAAGTTCACGGATTTCACGCTCGCCGCTGAGAAAAATCAGAATATCACCCTGTTGTTGTCCATCAAGCTGCACCAGCTCATCCACAGCGGCAAGAATGGTATCGGTCGGTTCTGTTTCCTCTTCGTCCGCGTGCTGGTAACGAATCTCCACCGGATAACTGCGTCCGGAAACCTCAATCACCGGTGCATTGTTAAAGTGTTGCGAAAAACGCCGGGTATCAATGGTGGCCGAGGTAATAATAACTTTCAGGTCTTTGCGCCTGGGCAGCAGTTGTTTCAGATAGCCCAGCAGGAAATCAATATTCAGACTGCGTTCGTGTGCCTCATCAATAATCAGCGTATCGTACTGATCCAGAAAACGATCTCCCTGTAATTCAGCCAACAGTATGCCGTCGGTCATCAGCTTGATGTAAGACGATGTTTTTGTGTGATCGGAAAAACGTACTTTGTAACCCACGGCCTCGCCCAAAGGCGTACCCAGTTCTTCGGCGATACGCGTCGCCACACTGCGAGCAGCAAGGCGTCGTGGCTGGGTATGACCAATAAACCCGGCAACACCCCGTCCCAGGTCCAGACAAATTTTGGGTAATTGAGTGGTTTTCCCCGAGCCGGTTTCACCCGCCACGATCACCACCTGATGATCACGAATGGCAGCCGCAATATCGTCACGCCGCTGTGAAACAGGCAACTCATCCGGATAATTCCGGGCGGGCAGATTTTCCACGGGTTTGACGGTGCTGTACCGAGATCATGATTTTTGCTGCTAAAACATCAATCCCCTCTGCATCACGTTGCAGGTTTTTTAGCGCCTGTCGAAACCGGTGTTGGTCCCGGTGCATACATTGAGGAATACTGGCTGCAAGTTGTGCGATGTGTGCGGTACTGCTCGACATGAATTACTCCGACTCCCCCGCCTTCACATTTTCCCACAGCGTCTCCCACGCATCGAGATCCAGTTCCGATACGTCCCGGCCCTGCGCTGTTGCCATCATCTCCATTTGCGCGAAACGTCGTTCGAATTTCCGGTTAGCGTGACGCAAAGCCGTCTCTGGCTCAACATGGGCGTGACGTGCCAAATTGGTGCAGGCAAACAGTAAATCACCGATTTCCTCTTCGACGCGCATCTGATTGTGAGCCAAAGTACCGGCCACAGCGACTTCTGCTCGCACCTCCTCCAGCTCTTCCTGTACCTTGGCAAATATCGGCACAATGTCGGGCCAGTCAAAACCTGTCTGTGCTGCACGCTTTTGCAGTTTCACCGCCCGGGTCATGGCTGGCAGAGCCGTTGCAACTCCTGCCAATGCACCGGTGTCCTCCGCCTTTTCGGCCCGCTCACGCGCCTTGCTGGCCTCCCAGGCCCGGGTTTGCGCTTCGGCCGTGGTCACTGTGGCATCGGCAAAGACATGCGGGTGACGACGAACAAGTTTATCGACAATACCGGCGACCACTTGCTCAAAATCAAACAAATCGCGTTCTTCGGCAAGCCGGGCATAAAAAATAACCTGAAACAGCAAGTCTCCCAATTCATCGCACAGCTCGTCCATCCCTCCTGCTTCAATGGCCTCGGCCACTTCGTAGGCCTCCTCCAGAGTGTGCGGCACGATACTGGCAAAATTCTGCGCCTGGTCCCACGGACAACCGGTGTCCGGATCACGTAAGGCGACCATAATTTCACGTAACCTGTCGATGTTGTTTAAACGAGTATTCAAGATAGTACTCAAGCTGCTTACCCTTAGTGGTTGATATCCGGTACAATTTATTTCGGGCCATTTTGGCAGGGCAGCAAAATGACAAATTGTGAGGAAAATCACTCTTTAGTGTGCCCGATTGACGGACGATAATAACCCAGGACGGGAGTGCTTCACGAATGATTCAGGCGTCAGGCATCATGAAAAAAACAGGCTGCGCAATATTGTTGGCATGTTTGCTGGTGGCGTCAAGCGCTGCATCAGCAGAAAAACAGAACACATTGGCCGACGGTCAGGCAGCATTTAATGCGGGCAATTACATCCTGTCATTTTCACTCTGGTCCACTTTGGCCACGCAGGGCGACGCTGAAGCCCAGGTATTTGTGGGACTTTCCTACGACAATGGCTGGGGCACACAACGCAGTGCACAATTGGCCCGGGTGTGGTACCAAAAAGCCGCCAAAAAAGACAATACTTCGGGCCAGTTCCTGCTGGGCCTGCACTTTATCCAGGGAACCGGTGCCGAACGAGCCAAAGGGCTGATGTGGTTGCAACGTGCCGCCGACAACGGCGACAGCGCAGCGCAGGAATTCATCAAAAAGGGGGAAAAACGCGGCTGGTTTAAAAATATCAAACCAGCTGCCACTCCAGAGCAAAAAGAACCAACCCCACAGGCCGTGGCGCTGGTGCAACAAACAGGGCAGGTGCAATCAGTCAGTGACGAGAAATACCCGCCAGGCTCAGCGGCTGCCGGGCCTTAACAAGGACAGGAAGCTCTGTCATGTAATCCTGTTCCCGCAGATAGCTTTGTGCGCGACGGTCACCATCCCGGCTCGCCATGCGCATCAACGCCAGACCACGCACCTCATTCCCTTTTTCCATAGCCATTATTGCTTCCTGATAGGCACAAGAACCGGAACCGGCGTAGACCTCGCTGAGCCCCGTCAGACTGCCCACGACTACAAGCAGCGCCAGCAACGTCATTTTTAATGGTGGTTTCGTTAATGATTTTTGGGAAAAATCGGCCATCGCACTCACTCCAAATAAATATCTCGGCATTGCCTTGATATATGGCAGCCACATTGCCCACTGTCAAGCCTGTAAAAAAACAGTAAACTCCACCAGACGACAATAAACGATGACAGTATCACCATAAATGCAACTTGTACTCGCTTCTACCTCCCCCTACCGACGCGCCCTGCTGGAGCACCTGGGATTGGCATTTGACACAGCCGCACCGGACACCGATGAAACCCCGCTGGAAAATGAAACCCCGACTGCGTTGGTGAGCCGGTTATCAGAAGCCAAGGCCCGTGCTGTTGCAGCGCAGTTTTCTGATGCGTTAATTATCGGCTCGGATCAGGTCGCAGTGCTGGATAAGCAGATTTTGGGCAAACCGGGTAATCACGAAAAGGCAATACAACAATTGCAGGCAGCCAGCGGTCGCCGGGTAAATTTTTTGACCGGCCTGTGTCTGCTAAATAGCAACACCGGGAATTGCCATGTCCGCGTGGTACCGTTTTCCGTTGTATTTCGCCTGCTCACTGAAACACAAATCGAGCAGTATTTGTTACGCGACACCCCTTACCAATGTGCTGGCAGTTTCAAATCTGAAGGACTGGGCATCAGTTTGTTTGAAAAAATGGAAGGCAACGACCCCAACGCGCTTGTCGGTTTACCGCTCATTGAATTAACGACGTTATTGGCCGCAGAAGGCATGGACGTGCTGGCACCATAAGGAATGCGTACATTCCAGGGACACAACGGCTCCGGAAAATGCCGCTGGGCACAGACTATGATGGCAAAAACTCGATGGGATAAGTCACCGTTACTTTCTTTACGTTTTGAGCACCAAAATCGAACTGTTTTACCCGGGCAATAATACGGGCCTCCAGTTTGGCATTTTGTAATTCGCTTGAGGTAATCCTGACACTTTCTACTTTTCCGGATGGCAAAATGGTAATTTCAAGCACAATTTTCCCCTGAATCCCCGGATCACTCCTGCGAGCCCGACGATAAGTAGCATGCAGTTTGCCCTTGTTTTTATCGACAACATAAGCAATGTCTTCTTCTGAGCGATAATTCCCAACCCTTGCCTGTTTTTTCACTTTACTCTTTGCTGAATCCGTTGTTTCAGTCGAACCTGTTGGATCAGGCTTGACTGAATTTTCTCCAGCGCGAGCCGTAATTAATTTTCGCGCCATCGAGTTCTGAGTACTATCAAGCTTTGTTGTGCCGACAATTTTTGATAGATGCTCTTCCTGTTTTACACCGCCGCTACCCTCTGTCGACCCTGCCATTAAAATTCGGGTATCAACAGAAGCAATTTGCGTCTGTTTGCCTGATTTTTTTATGGGATTACCCACCATCGAATCAATACTTGACGTATCCATCAAATCAGACAGCTCTTCACTAAGGGCAATCAAACCACTTTCTCCTGCTTTTTTGCGCGCAACCTTTTGCGTTTCAGTCAGCTTGATTTCTTTTTTTGGTTTTTCCCGTTTGACCTTGGGTTTGGGAGTCGGTTTGGGCCTGGGTTTTTCAATTTTTTTTGGCTTTGGTTCAGGCTTGGGGGCCAGTCTGGGTTTATCAAGTAAAAATTTGGCAATTCTGTCTGGTATGACAGCTTTTACCCGACGCTCTTCCTTCGGAACTTTTATAGAACTAAAAAAAGCACCTGTTCCCAAAAACAGGGCAAGTATCAATAGAGTAAATAATATAAATGGCTTGTCGCGTTTATTTTTTGGTTGCCATGCGAGTGCAAGGCTTTGATACGATACGGCATTCATAAAAACTAGCCCTTTGCCTTCTGAAAGGCGGCAAATGCTATCGTGGTGTAGTTAGCCTGACGGCAGGTCGCGAGAATTTTTCGTAACAGTTGATACGGAATATTTTCATCACCCATTATGGTAATCGCACGGCCTGTTTTTTTATCCGTTTTTATGAATTGACTTTTTGAAGCCTGAAATTTTAGTTCTGTCTCCAGGGCAGCAATGATTATTTCCTGACTGGTTAATAAATCAGAAATTGCAGCAACCTTTTTTCCCTGAACCAATACATCGGTTTTGGTGATTACAATGATTAGCGTCTCTTTTGGAACATTGTTCGCAACGGATGTCGGCAATGTAATATCTTTGCTATTAGGCAACTGTTGTGCACCGGAACTCACCAGAAGAAAAAAGACAAGTATCGTGAAAATATCCATTAATGAAACAAGGTTTAAACCACTGCGACCATGCAATTCCTTGAAGTGATCCATTCGTTTTGAACGGCTGGAAAGCTTTAAACTATTCACTTCCGGTCTCCATTCGGACTATTTTTCTGCACGTCTGTTTCTGCATCTCCGATGGAAATATTGGGAAATAACTCAATGGTTTCTACCGTCAGGACTGAAACCACATCTGCGGTGCGCACACGATCCATGACTTGTATTAATGTTTTATAACTGATCGAGGGCTCCAAAAGCAGTGTAATATCTTGCTCATCAGGAAAACGGGTTTTGATTTCCACCAATAAATCGGTAAACAAATCCCAGCGTGTTTCGCCCTGGGTCCGTGGAAATACTTTAATAACGCCAAGGTTTGTATCTCGTATATCAAAACTGTTTTCACGTAAAACCAGTTCCAGTTGAAGTTCTACCTTTTCCTGAGTATTTGCTTTGGCATCCAAAGCGGGCAGGTTTAGCTCCAACACTGTCATTCTTGAAAATACGGCAGTGATAAGCAGAAAAGGGACCAATATCACCATTAAATTCATAAACGCAGTGATATTAAGCTCTTCTGCCTCATGAAGATGTTTAAAAGATGATTTTTTCATGGTGTGAATGACTTTTTAGTCTCTGACCATCAGGTTAATTGACTTGACGGCAGCTTTTTCCAGGCTGTCCACAAGCCGTGCCGTTTTTGTTACCAGGTAGGAATGCGCAAGCAGTAAAGGAATCGCTGCCATTAACCCAAAAGCCGTTGTATTCATGGCAACAGATATACTGGCTGACAATAAATCTGCCTTTTCTGCGGGATCAGCCTGAGCCACTGCGGTAAAAGCCTGGATCAGGCCGACAATGGTTCCAAGCAAGCCCAGCAGAGTAGCAACATTGGCAAATGTCGCAAGGTAGTGTGTGCGCTGTACCAGATCGGGCATAGCGTCCATCATTCCCTCTTCCATTGCCGCTTCAATTATTTCCCGGCGTTTATTTTCACTGTGCCGGGAAAAACCGTAATTCAATACCATTGTGATGGGTGTTTTAACAGACTCGGTTAATTTAACGGCACGTTCAAAATCCAGCGCCTTGAGCATGGGAATCAACTGAAGCCAGATTTTATTGGTTATCTTGCCTGTTTTACTCAAATAAAAATATCGTTCCAGTGCTATTGCGACACCAATGGCAAATACCCCCAAAATAGGATACATAAACGGCCCACCCGCCTGGAATAATTTAACAATTTCCATCAAAATACCCTCTTAACTGTGTTTCTTTATGACTGATTCGCCCCGGTAACAATAACTTATTTTTTGCTATCATCATTTTTTTTATCAAAATCGAAAACCTTGTTGATTATCTCCAGCACCGGATTATCTGATTCTTCTGATTTTTCAACAGCCCGGGAAATATCTGCATAATTTTGATGATTGAATGTTTGATCAATTTCATCCAAAAAATGCTTTCTTTTTAATCGATATTCATCGAGGACTATTCTTTGACTGGAATAATCATCCGATAACTCACGTAACGCTGTTGAAAACTCTGAAATATTCATTTTTGTTTCTCACCGATATCCCTGATGACACGAAAACCTGTATATTTATCAGCATTCCCTGAATGAGTGGATACTGTCAATGCAGTACAATCCTCCATCGAGGACTTATGTGAACCACCAAGAACCACAAACCTTCTACCGGTTTCAAATGCAAATTCCCGGGCATTTCCTGCGTAGTTAACCAGCCCCCATCCATTTTGTTTGCCTGTAACGGTTTTAACAAGTGAGCCACCTTTTTCAATACCTCTCGCACTTAATTGACAATTACGGTTTGGGTCAAGAACATACTGTTTTGATTTGGAGGCATATACCCATTCTTTTTTTGTCGGTAATCTGTATTTTTTCTTCGTGTTTTTACTTAACCATTTTAAATAAGCCGATATTGTCGATATTTCAACATTGGTTGCTGGCAAATCACCCGCTTTATCAGTTTGTAAATTACATTTTGAAGAAACTTTACAAAACTCGTTTAATTCAGCGACCGATGTTTCATATTTTCCGATAGCAAATGCCTTGATTCTGGAACTGGCAGGTACAACAACCAATACAGGCCCGACACCACCATTTTTAAGTTTGTCACGACAAACAGCACGGTCACCCCGTGCACCCAGGCCTGCAATTGAAAGATTGCAAACATCTTTTTCTTTTATAGCAATTGCCAGCAACGCAGGGTTATCTTTAAAGATATGCAGCGCATAACGTTTTGCATCCAGTGCATGTTCAGGAAAACGCTTTCCGATAGAGACAATACACTGCGCCAATCGTGTTGATAATGTATTTTCCATACTCGCATATTTTTTATGATCCAGATCACGTAATTTAGTGATAGCAATATTAAAATCACGCATATTCAGTTTTGATGAGCACTTTAATTGTTTGTTGACATTTGCAAGCGCTATGTCAAACAAACCAGTGTTTTTTATTTCCTTTGTTAATTCTTTTTCCTTTTTCTTTGCTTTTTCAATGGCCGATTTTCTGCCTCTTTCAGCACGTTTTTTGTCCCGAATTCCTTCTTCCTTTATTGCTTCTGCAAGCGTAATTTTTTCGTTATCCAAAAAACTGTTATCATCAGTATAACGATAAGCATTTTCTATAAGAATTTTTACGTGAGAGTAATCACGTTTTTTCACAAGCGCCTCAATTTTGTTTACGTATAATTGAGAAACCTTGTCTCGCATGGATGAATACCATTCATTAGGTTTACCTGAAAGAATTCCCAATATGCCCTGAATCTCACTCCAGAGACTTTCTTCCCACTCATTTGTAAAGCTGGGTTTAGCAACCAGTTTTTCAATATTTTCTTTGTAGAGGTTATAGCGTATATCAAACTCCAGCTCATTCCTGATATCGGATTCCGAAAACAGGGGCACTTGCGGCACAATATTATTTGTTTGTATATACATATAATATGCAGCTCCGGCAGTAATAAATAACAAGAACGTCGCCAACATAAATCTTGACTTTTTCTTGAACGTCAACTGCTTGTAAAATGCATCGACAGATTCAATGCGGTTTTCACGTTTAAATGCTAATGCTGCCTCTATCGCCTTCCATTGACGCTTGCTGATATTATTTATTCGTTTTGGTTTAAGTTTTTTATTGTACGCTTCATCTGCTGGCAATCGGTTAAATGGGTGGTCTCCTGAAAATAACTCATACGCAACACAACCTAATGCATATATATCGTCACGGATATCCGGCGTTTTCCCCAATAACATCTCACGGCTTGCGTATGCAGGGGTCAATGCACCCAACCCACCCGCATCAAAAACGGTCTGATCTTGCTCTTTTCCAGTATGCCGATCAATATTTGCAACCGCCCGTGCAATCCCAAAGTCAAATATTTTAGCCATTCCGTTAGTCGTAACAAAAACATTACCCGGTTTAAAATCTGAATGGACAATATTCTCGGAATGCGCATGTGCCAGAGCTGAACACATTCCAGATAAAATATGCCATGCATCATCCTGCGGAAGACCCGTCGCGTGATATTGTTTAATCAGTTGATCCAGAGGTTTTCCTTCCATGTATTCCATGGTCATAAATACAACATCACCATCTCTGTCAAAGTCATAGACTTTTACAGTGTTGGGATGTGCAATACGTTGTGCCTTTCTGGACTCTCGCTGAAGGGCTATGAATGCCTCTGGATGAGTTTTGAACTCCTCGCTCAATACTTTAATAGCTACGTACGGGTCTCTGTCCTGAGCTTCGACTTTCAGACGATCTTTGGCTTTGTATACAACCCCCATGCCACCGACACCCAGCACTTTCTCAAGTAAAAACCGGTCTTTTAATACCTTTGTCTGCTTATCTTCGGGTTTATTGACGACAACGTTATCATCTAAAATAGTAGATGTATGTTTTATGAGTGTTTTTGGTGGCTCATCACCTTTTTTATTATGTTGCGGGTTTTGACCAGGTGACTTGAACCGTGTGACATCACTTTTTTCATGGTTTTGAGCAGGTGGCTTAAACCGTGTGACATCATTTTTTCCATGATTTATGTTTTCCAAAGCTGACGGGGTATTTTCATGCAGGTTTTTCTTGCCTGGTGGAATGTTACTATCGTCAACTGATGTATTATTATGCAAGCCGGGTTCGGTTCCCTCTCCCGGATGGCCCGACATGATGGCTTTATCAAAAATTCTGGTTTTATCTGAAACAATCGTCTTGTCATTGACGTGCGTGCGCCCCCCGGTACCAGGAAGTTCGTTTATTGTTTGTGAGCTTGCCCCCTCTTTCTTCCCGGGGTCGTCAGGTTTGGTCATTATGAATGATGGCTATCAGTTAGATATGTTATTGGCTGGTAGTACTGCTGCGCACACCTTTAACCAGAACCACTGACACATTGTCAGAAGCGCCGTTGTGCAAGGATGTTTCAATGAGATTGTTTGCGGCTATTTCAACATCGTCTTCCTGTAAACAGTTGATAATACTTTCTTCATTGACCGCATTATACAACCCGTCGGTACACAGCATAAACGTGTCACCCACACTGACATCAAAAACATCAATGTCAACATACAAATCCTCACATGTCCCGACAGCCCGGGTGATGACATTTGCATCGGGATGGTTTTCTGCTTCCCCGATTGAAATTGTTCCATTTTTGAGCAATTCCGCGACATGACTATGATCAACTGTCATTTGTTCAATATCATTATTTCGATAACGATATAATCGTGAATCACCCGCCCAAAGACAAATACCAACACGACCTTTTATCAAAAGAATGGCAACAGTACTGCCGATAATACGCCCTTCAAGCATAATTTCAGAATATTCCAGAAGTCGTTTATTGACATCCAGAATTTTATCTTCAATCGTCGAAACAAAAGTATCCAGGTTAATTTCTGTTTCAATGTCATTGAGCATGTTTACAATCATGTTACTGGCAACATTTCCTGCTTCATGCCCGCCCATACCATCTGCAACCGCCCATAAATTAATATCCGGTTTTGAAAATACGGCATCCTCATTGATTTTCCGCACTACGCCAACATTGGTTGTTGACGCACTGAGCCATTGCACAGGTCTTCTTATTGTTATATCAGTCATCATTTTATTTTACAGAATAAGGTTGTGGCCAGCCCCAGTACGCCCATTGTCCATCCATCATGGCCGGTAATTGATTAGCTGCGGGTAAATTTTTAATACTCATTAAACACGGGTTAATTTTTTCCGACCCACGAGTCGTCCAGATACTATAACAATTCAATGTTTTCAGCATAATTGAATCCAGAAAACAGGCATAAACCGATAGCGGAGATTGTTCATCAAATTCCAGATTCATTTGCATTGAGTGGGTATCTAATGGTTGTCCCGCTTTAACTGTGGCTTTAGTCGTCTTAATATAGCTCAGTGTAAAATCAACGTTAATACCGTTGACCTTATCAACAAGTTCATCCACTGAAAACTGTTCTTCCAGCGCCTGTAAAGCTAACTCCTCAATACTTTCAAACCAGTGTGTATGGAATGAAACAAATTCAAGGGGGTTCAACTCCGGATCAAGAGGCATAACAATTGAAAAAGGATAATACCGTCCCACATGATCGACGCTCGGAAGCATGATCCCGGCCCAGTGTTGTTCATCAATAACGCCTGATGAAAGCACAAAACGCCAGATTGGGCTTGTCAGATAGGTATCGAGCCATTCATCACCCATCTGCTCTTTTGAGCTGGCAATATATAATTGCAACCACTCATCCCATGTTTTGACAAATGTGGCCGGTAAATTTCTGTGAACAAAATCTCCATGCATGGGTAGTTTCCCATAAACACCACATTGTTGTTCCATGCCCATTTATATGTTCTCTGGAAGCCTGAACGAATTTAATAAATTATTTTTTAACGGATTGTTGACACTTTTTGCCTTGATCTGATAGGTGATTTCGTGTTTTACAGGTGTCGGTAACGGAGATGATTCCCATGTGTCCGGTTTTTCATCCAAAATATCATAGGTAATTAAATAAACATTCGATTTTTTTGTTTTGGACAGTTTTGACTGATCCAGTAATTTAAACCAGGCCCATGGTCCGTCAAATGTTTTTGAGAATTGTTTTTCGTTCAAGTCTTCAAAAATCATCCGGACTCTGTTTTTATCATCACTGCCAATCCATTTCAGGGTTTTCCAGAACTTGGGGCCATGACTGTATGAAATGTCACTTTCACCAACTTCAAGCTCAAAGCGAACATCATTCTTGCTCATCCGGTAAGGTTTTAACTGGAACGTCAGGCCTGGTATTTCCGCATTGTCTCTAAAATAAATATTCTGAATTGCCAGAGCCGTCCTGACTTGTTTGATTGATTTTCTTGACAAACCAAGATTGTAATTATCAATACTGCGATTTTTCCAGCCTCCACGAGTACTGATAAAGGGCTTGATATATTCCTGGCGAAACACATCAATTGTGCCGCCAGGCTTGAAGAAATCGATAAAATCAAGTAGGGCAAGTTCATCTTTTGACGATTTACTTAATGGATATCGACCTGCCAGTCCTTGTTGATAAGGTCGGTAGATAGTCGACTTCCACTCTGAATTAACATGCTGGTGCGCTGATCGTAAAATCACCTTCCAGGTTTCATCTGCCAACGTTGTCAGCCAGCGCTTGACAGGTTTGGGTGTGTTTTTGGCAAAAGATCGCAATGCTGACACAGCATTCCCCGCACCACTCTGATATCTGACTTTGGCAACTTCAAATGCTTTTTTGGCCGGGTCGGGCGCCAGGGTTATTTCATTCACAAATTCCTGTAATTGCGATACTTTTAATAACACCTGGTTTATTGGTGCGGGCTTTCTTGATGACTCACGCAGCATGTCATTGATGCTTCTGAAGTCACGATCAACTTTGGTCCAGGGTACTTTTGATGCTGCCAGGCCAGCAAGCTGCCCGGACACCCCTTCTTTGTTATCATCAGCCAAATCAGCCGCTAACTGGCTGGAAAGCTCTGTATTGCGAGAGCCAACTTCAAGAATTGCAAGCATTGGTGAATAAACCGGATCTGTAAAACTTGTCAGCACATCATTTGCCTGCTGTAAATTTTCAAATGGTTTTACATTTAAAGCGTCATATACCTCTTGCCAAACTGTACTGTACTCTGACAAGTAGTGGTTTTTGACTTTTTCACTAACGTCACCAAGATCATCTTTTATAAAGTCTACCTTTTCGTTGTCACTATCGGATAACAGCCATCTTTCATTGACGATGCCGGATATAACGCTTGAATCCGGTGAAAAATCGATATCGTCATAACCTTCTTTAGTGAAAAGGATGGGTACCGACAGATTCATTTGTACCTCTGGACCAGTGACATAATTGTCACGAACGGATTCACCAAATTCATTTAACAGATCAATTTTTTGGGTATATACCGGATTTGTACGTATACGTCCGTAAATTCGTTGAGGTGCTGGCACACGCAACAGAAGACTGCGTGTTGAGGTGACAATATATTGAGTTAATTTCTCAGGTTCCAGATCAAGACTGAGCAAGGCATTCAGATGGCGTGATAATTCCTGTTTTTTGGTCGCCTGCCCTTCCAGTTCATTTTTCCATTTTTCTGAAAACCAGTTTTGCACAAGCTGCTTGTCCATATGTTCCAGCTTGTTAAACATGACATAGGTTCTAAATGTGCTGTAAAGATCACCGCCCCGGTGACCACGCTTCAAACGGGTTTCCAGTTGTTCTATTAACTTTGGGAGAAACAGTGTTTTAAGCTGTGAGTTGTATGCCTCATTCGCTGCATCATCGACGTTGCTGTCATACATACCAAGGGCAGATAACCAGGGATGCTGTTCCTGGTCATAAACGACACTGGCTTTTTCCAGGGCATTCAGTGTTGGCAACGTCTTGTAAACATTACCTGAACGAATATTATATTTTTTCTTCTCGGTATTAAATTCAGCAATGTATGATTCCACGTCCTGCATATACATTTCATTGCGGGTAAAACTACCTGCCCATACGACGGACATCACAACGGCAAAACCGGCCATGCCCGCATAGGCCGATCTTTTTGACCAGGTTATAAATCGTTCATACCGCCGGTTTGAGCCGACCAGTTCTGATTCAGGAAATATCACATCACGAAAAAGTTGTCCCAGAAAATAACTTTTTCCCTGGCTCATTGGTGGAGCCATAATTTCACGATTAAAACCAAAGTTTGATGAGACTGAAGACATTAACCGGTCTACAGGCGTACCATCCTGTGTGCCGCTGGTAAAATAGATGCCGCGCAAATAAGGCTGATAACGGAATCTGTTTTTAATAAATGTCTGTTGAGTAAACTGGTCAATAATATTTTTCAGGTTTTCCATTTGCTGGGGGAACCCCTGAATTGCTCCTCGCCGCCTTACATCCCTTTCCTGATGAACCCGCGACAAAACTCTTTCATACAAACGTTTTATGATGTTTTTATATTCATTATCCAGGAAATCAAAATCAGGCGACTGTGAATATTTTGGTGCATTCGGAAGGGAAATTCCCCAGACCTGTTCACGATCATCCTTTCCCATATCCTCAAAAAATTCAGAAAACCCGGAAACCAGATCACATTTGGTAAACATTAAATAAATCGGAAACCGAATTTCCAGCTTGTCCATCAACTCATCAATACGTGAACGAATAGTATTGGCGTGAATTATTCGTTCTTCTTCTGTTTGTGTCAGGAGGTCTTGCAAACTGATGGCGATTATTGCGCCATTGATGGGCCGTCTGCGGCGGTGTTTTTTCAGCAGCGTTAAAAACCCTTCCCAGGCAGAGCTGTCGATAACCTTATGGCTGTCCTGAGTCGTGTATCTTCCTGCTGTATCAATAAGCACAGCATCATTGGTGAACCACCAGTCACAGTTCCGGGTGCCACCTACTCCGTGTAGTGCACCTTTGCCAAATTGTTCTGCAAGGGGAAAATTTAAACTTGAATTAATCAGGGCGGTTGTTTTTCCGGAACCGGGTGGACCAATAATGATGTACCACGGTAACTCATATAATGCTTTGGTTTTTCCTTTACCCTTAAATTTTAATTTTGTCAGTGTTGTCAAGGCATGTGCGAAACGATCCCCTATCTGTTGCATTTCTTCAGATGTTTGATCAGAGACAATATTGTTGGGTTCTGTTCCCGGGTTATCCTGCAATGCTGTGACCAGTTCATCATTATTTTTATTTTCCTGTCGCTGAACTCGCAGGTTATTGAGTCCCCAGAATACAATAATAACGATGATGGCGATAAGTCTCGCGGTCTCACCTTCCAGTGGCGAAAAATTATTTTCACCAAACTTGAAAGCCGGGCCAACAAACCATATGAGTGCCGAAAGTATCAGCAAGCCTATAATTGAAATAACAATTTTATTTTTAAAAAAATTTATAACGGATTGCATATCTTTACTCGGGTTTACAATGCTTTGGTTTACAATAAATGTTACTGCACACTGATTTTTTTCCTGGTGAGATCAGTCGTCGATATTTCTGTTAATTGTCTTGCAACATCATTGGTTGATTCATGCATCCAGTACCTTAATCCTGAATAACTTAAAACCAGTATTCCGCCAACAATGCTGGCAACGACCCACATCGGAACGTATTGGGTCAGCGTATTGCGTATTTTACCCAATCCTTGCCAACGGGGAGATAACGTGCGTTCATATTCACCACGATGTCTTCTGATTATCTGGAACAACTCATCCCGTAGTTGTTCCAGCAAGTCTCTGCCCTGGTGTACTACACGGTACTTGCCTTCGTATCCCAAACTGAGGAAAATATACATCAGCTCCAGAATATCGATATTTTCGGCCGGTGAATTACGCATTCTGTCCAGTATGATAAAAAATTTTTCTCCACCCTCCGTTTCATTATGAAAGACACTTAACAGTGTTCTTTGCGTCCATGCACTCTCCGCACCCCAGGGCGTATTGAGTACGGCTTCATCAAGAATCGTACATAATAAATAGCGGGCCGCCAGTATAATTTCCGGTTTGATTCCCGCTTCTTTTGATTTTTCCTCAAATAATTTAAGTTCGCTCACCAGCTGCTGGTGTAATCCGCCAACATTTGGATGCGTAACCGTCTCCCGTGTTTTCGTAAATACGGCTATCAGTACTGCTGAAGCGTTTACCAGAGGATTAAGCCCAAAAGTCGTTTGAAATTGAGCAACATTAAAATCAGCATTTTGATGACGCGCATGGCCCGAGGGCGGTTGTTGCATATAAGACGGATTTTGCTGTGCAACAGCCGGGGAATCGGGAGGGGGCATATGGTTACTCGAAGCCCGCCCTCCTGGCATTGGACGAACAACAGTGCCATCTCCCTTGTTCACGGGTTGCCTGAAGACGGTCTTGTCCGAATTATCTGAAGACATTAATTACTCCTGAATGATGTGCACAAAATTATTGTCTGATTGTCCAGAGTTCAAGTTCCAACCCGGGGAAATCGCCGCCAATATGCAAAGCAATGCCACCAGAATGTCTAAGTTCTTTCCAATAATTATTGTTTCGTTCAAATTCAAAATACGTGTAACCCGAGTGATAGGGTATTTGACGGGGTGCAACAGGTAACACTTTTAATGGTATGCCAGGCATTGCGGCATTAACCAGTTGCCTGATGCGATCTACCGGCCCCACTTTTACCTGGGCAGGGAAAAGTGTCTGGATTTTATTTTCCGGTATGTTTGCGCGCACTGCCAAAACAAACATGGCGCTGTCAATCAATGTACGGTCTGTTATTTGTGCCACACGAATGCCGAATTTTTTCTCGACCAATGGAAGTGCTGCTGCCGTTTGCTCATAGACCATACTGAGACATTGACGAAGTGCATTGATAACGGGAACAAATGTGGTTTGTAAATTATCGTGCATAAAGGGCGGAAAAACCGGGGGACGTTTGCTGGTTGTTACAAACGTTGAGAGCTCCCCTACCATTTGCACGACTTCAGAATAAAGCTCAACGGGATGTAACCCCTGCATTTGTGACAAATGCGTGGTAAGTGGCTCCAGTCGGTTGACCAGTTGCAACAACATATAATCGGCAATTTCTGCCGTGCCTCCACGTTGGGTATCCGCCAGACGACCCGCGATAGATTCACCACGATGGTGTAATAAACCTGCCAGTTCAGACAGGAACCCGGAAAGTTTCAGTGACGCATGACAGTCAAAACAGGTGGGGATATATTCCTCATCAAGCAATATATTTTTATCTTCTCTGGCTTCCGATATTCGCAGAATACCGATTCCTGCATAACCACTCATGTCATCGGATTCTAGCAGCAGGCGCATCCTGAGTTTCCCGATATCAATTTCTACGTTGTCTCCCCCCTCTACAGAAATATCTCTGGCACTCTGTTTTGAAGAATAATAACGTGCAAGCCCCTGTGTTTCATTTTCGGGCAAGACATCAATGGCTCCGGGGCGTTTAACCGGAACGGCCAGATAAACAATTTTGTCATGCGTATTTTCGGGGACTTCAAAAACAGGAGGCAAGTCATTTTGGTCAGGAAAACTGAAAGGGGTTCCGTCGGGGAAAACACCTTTTGCATTAATGAGTGAAATCTTCCCCAGCTTGAGCAATTCCTGGTCAATCTCAAGGTGATGTATGCCCCAGCCATATGCCCCGTGTGCTGAGCATTTTCCATCAATATAACGTTCGATATAACGTTCCTGTTGCTGAAAATGATGGGGATTGAGAAACATTCCCTCTGACCAAATGACTTTATTATCTAGTGACATGAATTTCTGCCTGGGGTTTTTATAAAATGATTTTCAAGATATTTGTTGATACAAATACAGTAATTATCAGCATCGGCTGTCAAGAGCTTGTGGGAAATATACCCGTAGCGATCAAGATTCAGGTATTCAATGCCGTCAGATCAAAACTGGTCTTCGGATTCATCAGAGTCTTCTGTATGGATTGTTTCATCATTTGTGTTATTGACAAGCATTAATTGATTGCCAGACAGCTTTATATCTGCTGATGAACTAAATACGTTGGTTTTGGCAATGGGTATGATGATTTTATATTCCGCATTTTTATATTGCAGGAATTCAGCGAACAATCCGACATATTCTGTTTCTTTGCTCAAAACGAAACTGACTTTTCGATTTTCTCCCGGTTGTATATGTTTAAGCCTTTGTTTGGCCACCAGGTCGGCACCCAGCACTTCTGCATCCTTTTCATAAATATCGATGAAATTTGCTTTTTTAAATAACCTGGGTGATTTAAGTTCATACATTCTGATAATCAGCGGTGACGAAATTTTATTGTCATCCGGGTTCACATCTGCATCAACAAAAAAGGAAACAAGCAGATCTGAATCAAGACCCAGTGCGTCTCCTACTTTTGTGTTTAGTGCGGTACAGGCGGTGCCCGCCAGAAGCACAAAACCCATTATGATCAGCTTGATGATACGTGATAAATACATGGTAATTCCCTGAAATTTAATAAAACATCTACTTTTTATTTGTATTTGTATTTCTTGCAATCACTAAACGTTGCATCTGTTCTTCATATGCCTGTACAAAATCGTATCCGAATAAATACTGGAAAGAATTATCCAGATTTCCTGCCAGTTCAGCGTGATATGCCTTGTAAGAGTCCCAGTTTTTTCGATTTTTTCCAATCTGGATCAAGCCGGATTTTTTATATTTCTCAAACCTTTTCTCAAGTGTATCCGGGTCAAACCTTTCCAGCATGCCTCGAAATGCGGCCTGCATGCCGGCGAGTACAGCAACCTGATGTTCAGCAATACCCTGAAACCCTTCGCGTACCGCCTCTATGGGTTCTTTGTAGGCATTATTTTCTTTAATAAACATATTTTCCATTGCATCATCAATGTTCGCCGAAAACTTTAACGGGTTATTTTCTACAGGCTGTATGGTTGTCACATTAATCCTGAATTCTTCCTTGATTTTCTTTCTGAAACTCAGGACTCGCATCATCCCTTCCATTGTTTCTCGCACCAACAGGCCTACCGTTTCACTGATTTCCAGTACTTTATCCGTATCCAGATTTTTTTCCGAAAAACCCAATGCCTCGATTAATGTTTTATCCATTGCGGTAATCGTGCGTTTTTCCCTCTGCTCGCCAGTTTTACTGCTGGCATTCTGTTTTTTAATATATTGCTTGAGTCGGGCCACATCAGTTATTAATTTTTTATTCTCGTTTTCCAGCGACAGGCGTTCATTTTCCAGTTTTGCCAACGCCTCCATGTTGGAAAAGCTGTTGTCGGGCGGATGATCAAGAGTAGTTTCAAATGACGGTACAGCATGACCCGAAGAAGTAGCCGGATCGTCGGGCTCGTCGTCATCGTACCAGTTATCTGGAATAGCGCCTGATTCTATATTTGAATTTGGCCACTCGACTGAATCATTCATGGCTCTACCACGATCGGCAGCACTGTCATCAGTCAACGTGTTGACAAACAGATTATTTTGCAACGGTGGCTGATTATTATTGGAGCTTGCCTTGTCCAGCACTGCCAATGGGTCAGTTTCTGCCGTGTCAAAACCAGGCATTGCGTCTGGCAATGGCACATAATTATTTGCAGGGGCAGCGAATGGATCATTCTGTGAAAATAAGTTCTCCCCTGTTGCACCCCCGATATCATTATTTTCCGAAATATTCGCCTCTGGAAATGGCCCCTGGTTTATTGGTTGATTCAATAAATCCTCGTTGGCCTTGTTTGCATCCGGAAAGTGTGCATCACGAAAATTGACAATAAATTCGTAATCACTGAGGACGAAGCGATCCCCTTCGGCGAGAATGATTTTATTCCCCTTTCCCAGAGGCTCTGATGAGCCATTCAAAAATGTCCCGTTGGTGCTGACATCAATGAGGATATATCGCCCATTTTCAAAGCCAATTCGCGAGTGCACAGATGACATATATTTATCCGGGTCATCCAATACCCAGGTATTATCCGGGCCACGCCCCAAACTGCCCCCGCTCTCGGAAAATGTGAAGCTTGTTTCAGCATTACTCACATTTTCCGGGGACTTTATGATTGTTATATCAATAGGCATACACTTAACACCTTAACCTCTACCCGTACATTTCCGTTGGACCCGCAATATACCTGATTACACATTGTCATTATTCCTTATTTTCAGCGAAACCGTGCCGCTGTGCAATCCGTACAAATTTTATCCGGTGAGGTATATGGTTGCTCGAAAAATGCACATAATAAACTTAACTCATTGTATTTATTTAATAAATACAATCTGTTTGCATGCCGAAAAATAAAACTGTCCGGGTCATATATCCGGGTTACAACTGTCGCAGACTTGCCAAAATGGTCTTGCCAAAATGGTGCATATCACCACTATTTTGTAGTGGCCACAGACCATATTACTCATTACCATCGGAGCTGCTTCGGCCATACAGGAAGTCACCACCCATTTGTTCAGGGATTATGCACCGGTAAAAAACCGAAAATCCCGATATTCCGCGCCGTGCAAGGCTTTACTTGACCTCCGTGATACCTTATAAACAACACTGGTTAATGGAGTTAAGTGGTTAAATTTATTGGTATAACATACTCTACGTCACAGAAACGTCACAAGAGAGAGGGCTCGTAAATTTATACTGCGTCGGTATATACATCGCAAGCGGCAAGTTTGTGATGCACAAATTTGTTTAAATTTACGTGAATTTACTATGTATAATTGCGCAGTTCTGGAAACCTCGGGTTTATCGCTCTTGCGCCCCAAATTTTTCACAACAATATTCAGGCACAAACTCCCGGTCATCCGGAGTTGCAGGAGAGGTAAATGTCATCACCAGCACTAATTGATATCACTACATTAATGCAACCGATATCTGAAGAAAATGCTGTTGGTGAAGATGTTCGGAATAACCCTTCGCCCTCATCAATGTATGCAGAAATCAAAAGCACCCGAAATTCGGCAAGGGCAGCTGAACGTAATAGTATGTTTGATGGCGGTAGTACAGAAGCCATTGAAAACTGGAATAAAATTGCAATATTAGCGCCCAAAATTTTGTCGTCCGAAGCTAAAGATATTGAAGTTGCGTGCTGGTATACAGAAGCACTGGTACGAAAAGCAGGCTTTCAGGGACTCAGAGACGGGTTTAGCCTTATCCGGCAGTTAATCGAACAATATTGGCATGAAGGTTTATATCCCGTAGAGGACGAAGATGGAATCGAGACACGCGTTGCGGCAATATCCGGCCTGAATGGTGAAGGGACGGAAGGTGTGTTACTTGCCCCGATTCGAAGTACTCACATCACAGATGATATTCAGCCAGGCCCCTTTAGTCTCTGGCAGTACAAACAAGCTGTCGATATAAAACGACTTTCTGATGCCAAAGCCCGTTCGGAGCAGATATCGAAAGTCGGTTTCAGTATGGATGACATCGACAGCGCAGTTGAGCAATCCTCCTCAACCTGGTTTGGAGACCTGCGGGACGATGTTGCGGAATGCCTCACTGAATATCGAAACATAAATAGCCTGTTGAGCGAGCACTGTGGCAGCCATGATGCACCACCCACCAGTAAAATCATCGAGCTTTTGGAAGAAACGTTAAGCGCAATCAATCACATTGCGAAACACAAATTTCCGGCGACGACCCCGCTCAACGATGATTTACCCGATGAACAACCGCATTCCGAACCTTCTGATCCAGCAATTCCTGCTGGTGCTCCCGGCTCGCGTGACGAGGCCTTCAGGCAATTAGCCAGTATTTCAGACTTTTTTCGTAGAACAGAGCCGCATTCGCCGATATCATACATCCTTGACAGAGCGGTAACCTGGGGCGGAATGTCACTCGACGAGTTGATCAATGAATTAATACCGGATTCATCTTCACGAACAACCTACAGCTCACTGACCGGCGTACGGATGAATGATGATTAAAACCTGAATCAGGCAGCAACACACAAACAGTTACTTACATAATAGTTATATACGGAGGAACCCTCAATGGCTGACAGCATACATGACAAATTAAAACGGGTACGGAAACCACGCGTGCATATTACATACGATGTGGAAACAAACGGGGCGGTCAGCGAGAAAGAACTTCCTTTTGTGATGGGCGTCATGGGCGATTATTCTGGTGACAACACAAAGAATAAAAAAGCCCTCAAGGACAGAAAATTTTCACAAATAGACCGTGATAACTTCAATGAAATCATGGAAAAAACCGCGCCTCAACTCGACATGAAAGTTGGAAATACCCTGGAAAATGACGGCAGTGAAATGTCAGTGTCGCTTGATTTCAAAAGTATGGAAGATTTCGAACCTCACAAGGTTGTTGAACAGGTTGAACCGTTAAAAAAACTCATGGAAACCCGCGACAAATTACGGGATTTATTGAGTAAAGCAGACCGGTCTGAAGAACTCGAAAATGTACTGGAAGATATCCTGAGTAATACAGAAGCGCTGGCAGCGTTATCAGGTGAGTTGGGTACTGATAAAGATGGCAGCAATGATGAAGGTGATAAATAATGAGTGAACAACAAAAGACAGATGCGCAGGAAGAAACCGAAGCCACTGCGGAAGCCAGTTTTCTGGAACAGGCAATTGGAGCAACAAAACAAACGCCCCGGGATGAAACCGAAGAATTACTGAAAACCCTGACTCAGGAAGCAATGAAAGGGACTGTTACCTGGGATAAAAACCTGACAGTCACCATTAACTCAGCCATAGACGCCATTGATAACGCATTATCAACCCAGCTCTCTGCTGTCATGCAAAATGAAAAATTCAAAAAGCTGGAAGGTTCATGGCGTGGACTTAATCATTTGGTAATGAACTCTGAAACCAGCTCCCAACTCAAGATACGTGTCATGAACATCAGCAAAAGTGAAATTGCACGCGATCTGGATAAAGCCGTTGAGTTTGATCAAAGTCAAACCTTCAAAAAAATATATGAGAGTGAATTTGGTATTGCCGGTGGTGAACCCTATGCCGCCCTGATCGGTGATTATGAATTTTCATCGCATCCTGATGATATTGACCTGTTAGCCAATATATCGAATATCGCGGCAGCCGGTTTCTGTCCATTTATATCCGCGACTGCGCCGCAAATGTTTGGATTTGAATCATTCACTGAATTATCAAAGCCCCGAGACCTGGAGAAAATTTTTGATTCTGCGGAATACATCAAGTGGCGCAGTTTCCGTGACAGCGATGACTCCCGTTTTGTCACCCTGACAATGCCCCGTGTTCTCGCCCGCCTGCCCTATGGCAGGGATACAAAACCCATTGAAGCCTTCAATTTTGAAGAAGGCAGTATCGACAACAACGGACGACAAACAAGCCACGATCACGATAATTATTGCTGGATGAATGCTGCATATTCCATGGGCACTACCCTTGCCCGCTCTTTTGCAGAGTATGGTTGGTGTACAAGCATTCGTGGAGCCGAAAGTGGTGGCAAAGTTGAAGGTTTGCCAAGCCACGTCTTCATGAGTGACGACGGTGACATGGATCAAAAGTGTCCGACTGAAATCGGCATTACGGATCGACGAGAAGCAGAATTAAGCAAATTGGGCTTCCTGCCACTCTGTCACTATAAAAATACCGACTATGCCGTTTTCTTTGGTGCGCAAACCACGCAAAAACCGAAGAAGTTCGATGATCCGGATGCAACGGCAAACTCGGAAATATCGGCTCGCCTGCCCTATATCATGGCAACCGCACGAATCGCACACTTTTTGAAAGTCATGGCGCGCGATAAAGTCGGGTCTTTTATGGAAGCCTCAGAAGCAGAAGAGTGGCTTAATAAATGGATATCCAACTACGTCAACAACAGCCCGGATGCCAGCCCCGACATGAAGGCGCGTTACCCATTGGCGGAAGCTTCGATTGAGGTCAAGGAAGTACCTGGGCAACCTGGTGTCTTTAGTGCCATTGCCTGGATGCGGCCGTGGCTGCAAATGGAAGAGTTGACGGCATCACTCAGACTTGTTGCCAATATTCCGAAAGCAGGCTAATGCAAACAACTGCCCTCAAGGATGAGGGCAGCTGATTTCACCTCATAACGTAAACAGAAAAATCACTCAACCCGTGTCAAAAACACCACAACAAATCCCGGCAACTAAACAGGCACATAGCGGGATCGACTTTGACACCATCCTTTCACAACCAGCGTACATCACCTGTTTAAACGAATTTCTTCAGGAGAGAGATGACAGTAAAGCATTACGTTATTGTGTGGAAACATTCATACCAGAGAAAAAACTGACATCAATATCGACAATCAAGAATGCCATTCTGGGGATCATTGCCGATATCGACGAGAAAATAAACACTCAGGTCAATGACATAATACATTACGCCAAATTCCAAAAACTTGAAGCATCATGGCGAGGGCTTTGGCTACTCGTGAGACAAGCCGATGGAAAACAAAATATCAAAATCAGAATGCTCGATATTTCCTGGCCAGAAGTGGTCAAGGACATTGACAGAGCCCTGGAATTTGACCAAAGCCAGTTATTCCACAAAATATACAGCAAAGAATACGGCATGCCGGGGGGTGAACCCTATGGCGTTATTATTGGTGATTATGAAATAAGTCACCGGGTATCAAAAAACAGCCCGCATGATGATATGGCAACACTGGAAGGTATGATACAAATTGCAGCGGCTTCTTTGGCACCGTTTATCACCTCAGCTTCGAGTGATATGTTTGGGATGGAAGATTTTTCAGCATTAGGTCTTCCATTTAAACTAAAAACTATTTTCAGTCAAAAAGAATATATCAAATGGCATGCCTTAAGAAAAAAAACAGATTCTCGCTTTCTGGGATTAACACTGCCTCGAATTTTAATACGACAGCCGTACCGAAAAACACCGGGCAGCTACAAAGGTATTTATTTTTACGAGAAATCCAGTAAAAATGGTGAAAACCACCTGTGGGGCAATGCCTGTTACGCATTTGCCATCATTCTTATTCGTGAATTTATAAATGTTGGCTGGTTTGGCCACATACGTGGAGTACCGCGTAACTATACCTCTGGCGGTCTTGTTACAGAGCTACCTGTTGATCATTTCGAAACAGACATGGAATCAATCGCCCATAAACCCGTTACCGATGTCATTGTGACGGATGCCGCAGAAAAAGAAATAAGTGAATTAGGATTTATACCATTATGCCAGGGTTATTTATCCCCTCATGCAACCTGGTATAACAATCAGTCAATTCATAAATCCACCAGATACAAACAGCCTGCCGCAAGCACGAATGCCCAGCTTTCTGGCATGCTGCAACATGTACTATGTGGCTCACGTATTGCACATTACATAAAGGTAATGATCCGGGATAAAGTTGGCTCGTTTACGACCGCCGATCGCTGTCAACGTTTTTTACGAGACTGGTTGCTTGAATATACCACTGGCCGGGAAGACCTCAACTGGGAAGAGCAGGCAAGATATCCCCTGAAAGAAGCTTCAGTGCGTGTAAAAGAACACCCTTCACGACCGGGGGAATATTTATGTGTTATCCACTTGCAACCGCACTATCAACTTGATCAAATGGTGTCCGAGCTGGAACTTGTTACAGAACTCGCATCCCTGGAAAATTAAATAATGGCACGCGTCGATAAAAAGAAAAAATTACGCCCATCCGTTCTGGATCGACTTTTTGATAATGAAACACATAACAAAACAGACAGTGATTCTAACCATCAAATATTAAAACAGTTACGCAACAGTATTCGTCGAGACCTTGAGTTTTTGCTGAATACACGTTTTTATATTTCAGAGCCACCTGACAATTTTCCGGAACTCGACAAGTCATTATTAAACTACGGGCTGCCCGACCTGGCCACCGTCAACATTATTGACATTGAAAAACGAAATGAGTTTTCCCGAAAACTGGAGCAAACGCTCAATTATTTTGAACCCAGGTTTAAATCTGTAAAGGTATCTTTTTTGGAAAATTTCGATAAAACTGACCGAACCTTACGATTTAGAATCGATGCTGTTATTTATGCAGACCCATTGCCGGAAATTGTTGTATTTGATTCAATTCTTGAGTCCGTCACCAGAACGGTCAGTGTGAAGGAAATAAGTCATGGCTGATGAATTACTGCCCTACTATGAAAAAGAGCTCGCCTACTTGCGCCAGTTAGGCGCTGAATTTGCAAAAGAGCACCCTAAAATTGCCGGCCGCTTGAGTATTAGCAGCGACACTATTGAAGACCCTCACGTCTCTCGATTAATTGAAGGCTTTGCTTTTTTAAATGCACGAATTCAACATAAGCTCGATGATGATTTTCCTGAACTGAGCGATGCCCTGCTCGGCATTTTGTACCCGCATTATCAGCGCCCCATACCCTCAATGTCCATAGTACAATTTGAAGCAAATACAGATTTACTGGACTCGCAATACATCATTCCAAAAAATGCTTTACTTGAAACAGAACAATTTCAAGGTGAAAACTGTCGATTTTCAACTCTGTATGATACTGAGTTATTACCGATTACTGTGACTTCAGCAACATTAATAGGCCGCCCTTTCTCCACACCAGGGTCTGCAAAAATATCAGGTGCTGAAAGTGTATTAAAATTGTCACTATCAACATTCTCTGAAGAAATATCTTTTTCAGACTTGAAACCAGAGAAACTGCGATTTTACCTGAAGGGCCAGGCTCAACACGTTAACCCCCTTTACCAAATGCTGCTGAATAGTTGCAATAACACCGTGCTGGCGTTATCAGAAACAGATACAGCACCTGTTTTTTTGGGCTGTGACAGCATCAGGCCCGTTGGCTTTGGTATTGAAGATGGCTTACTCCCCTACCCGGCCTCATCCTTTATCGGATATCGTTTATTAACCGAATATTTCACTTTTCCTGAAAAGTTTATGTTTATTGATATAACAGGAATCGCGGATAAAATACCCCACAATGCGGGCAATACGCTGGATTTATACCTCTATTTAAATGCTTCTAACGTAGAGCTGGAACACAATGTTTCCGCAGAAAGCTTTGTGCCTGGTTGCACCCCCATCATCAACCTGTTTGAACACACGGCTGACCCAATCAAGCTGGACCACACTCAGCATGAGTATCAAATTATTCCGGATGCCCGCCGCCCGACAGGTTATGAAATCTACTCCGTCGATGAAGTTGTTGCCACTTCGTCTTCAGGAGAAGAAGAACACTACACCCCTTTTTATGGTATGAACCATACGCAAAACAATACCAAAACACATTCATTCTGGTTTGCATCACGAAAAGATTCAAAATCCGGGTTATTTTCTCGCGATGAAGGAACCGATATGTATCTGTCGCTGGTCGATTTGGGGTTTAATCCCAACCTGCCTGACGACCGAACCATGACACTCAAAACAATGTGCAGTAATCGTGACCTGCCTGCAAAACTTCCATTTTCGGTAGATCAGCCAAAATTACAGTGTGTCGACAGCGCACCGCCCTGTTCAAATATCCGTTGCCTGATACAACCAACCCAGGTTATTCGGGCACCATTGCGAGATCATGCACGCTGGAGATTACTCTCTCACCTTAATCTGAACCATTTATCGTTAACGGGAGGTAAAGATGCAACAATGGCATTAAAAGAAATACTCCGGTTATATGATTTTAAAGAATCCTCCGTCACCCGTGCACTCATCGAATCCATAATGGCGGTTCAGGCCAAACCAATAAGTGCCCCCTTGAATATAGACGGGCACGCAACCATGTGCAGGGGAATGGAAATTGAAATCAAACTGGATGACTCGCTCCTCACAGGAAGCAGCGTCTATCTTTTTTCGACCATACTGGAACATTTTTTTGCATTGTACTGCTCGATCAACTCATTTACCCGGTTACTCATAAAAATCAAAAGCAAAGAAGGTTATTTTAAAAAATGTCCACCAAGATCCGGCGAAAAAACATTTCTGTAATAGAACATCTTGCTGACCGCCCTTTTGACTTCGGTTTTAGTCAAGCAGTGCGTTTATTGGAACGCTCTTCTGTTTTTGAAAAAACAAAGGGGGAGAGCATGTCAAATAAACCTGTCGCCAAATACATGCCGCCCTCTTCAGAATTTATACGCTTTAAGGCCAACTCTTCATTTTCATTTCCATCATCTGATATTCGAACCATTAAAAAATATAATATAGATACCGATATCAAACAATGGAGAATGAATGTAAATTTTATTGGATTAACTGGCAGTAGTGGAATTCTACCCTTCCATTACACAGAAACGGTTCTACAGCGATTAAAACTCAAAGACAGCTCAATGGCAGACTTCTTTGATATCTTCAATCATCGAACCACATCGTTATTTTATCAGGCATCTTGCAAATATAATTTTCCCCTGAATTACGAAAAGAAACGACTATACCCTAATGGAGATCATGTATCGGATAATTATACCCAGGCCATTTTATCCCTGATTGGTTTTGGCACAAAATACTTATCAAATCGATTATATACAAAAGACGAATCGCTCATATTCTATTCCGGTTTATTGACAGAAAAAATACGCACGGCATCCGGTTTACAACAGATACTTCAAAATCATTTTAGTATTTCTGTTGAAGTAAAAGAATTCATCGGGCAATGGCAGGATTTAATTCCCGATGTAAGAACCCGACTATCAGGCAAGCATGTCGGCTTTAACAATTGCCTTGGGAAATCCGTCATGCTTGGCCGGAAAGGCTGGTTTTCTCAGGGAAAAATAAGAATCGTCCTGGGCCCTTTGAACAAATCGCAACTTCATCAGTTTTCTCCAGGCACAAACACCCTGAAAGCACTTGATGAAATAGTACGCCTGTACGTTGGAATTGAACATGATTACGATTTTGTTATGAAAATAAAGAAAAAAGATATTCCGAAAAAAATCAGCCTTTCAGAAAAAAAACCGCTTGTCATGGGGTGGAATACCTGGCTGGCCAGCAAAGAAAACAATCATACGGACTTGAATGAAACCGTTGACATCCCTGTATCCTCCGGGCGATTTAATTAAACAAGAAATGTTGAAATGTAATTGACCTCAATATTTTTGAAAACAAAAATGCAAATAAAAGTGCAAACAAAAGAGAATCATTATGATAACAATTGACCTGAAATCACTGGTTGGAAAATTAAACGAACCAACACGGAACGCATTGGAAGGTGCCGCAGGATTATGTCTGTCGCGATCGCACTACAATGTTGAAATTGAACACTGGTTACTAAAACTGCTGGAAATCCCGGATAGCGATGTACTGTCTATTATCGATAAATTTGAAATTGACCTGGGTAAATTGATGCAGGATTTAAACCGGGAGCTCGACAGAATCAAATCGGGAAACACCCGGGCTCCGGCACTTTCCCCCACCATCGTTGATATTGCCAAAAATGCCTGGATGCTGGCCTCGGTGGAATATGCTCATCCGATAGCCACCTCAGCGCATATTCTTGCCGCCCTGATTCTGGATGACAATCTTCGCAGAACAACCGAAGCCTCTTCAGGTGAATTGAAAAAAATTCAGCCGGAATCCCTGCGTGAAGTTGTGCGTGCCATTGTGGGCACGACCACAGAATCAAAAAGCACCGCAACCGGTGACACCACAAGTGCCACAGGAACAGCAGCCTCCGGCATACCCAGCAAAACACCTGCCCTGGATAAATTCACCGTCAATTTAACGGATGATGCAAAACAGGGAAAAATCGATGCCGTTCTTGGCCGGGATGAAGAAATCCGGCAGATTATCGATATACTGATTCGCAGACGCCAAAACAACCCGATCCTGACAGGAGAAGCCGGTGTGGGTAAAACGGCTGTCGTGGAAGGCTTTGCGCTCAGGATTGCATCAGGTGATGTACCCGAACCATTACGGGGAATATCGGTACGCTCCCTGGACCTTGGCTTGCTGCAAGCCGGGGCAAGCGTAAAAGGTGAATTTGAAAACCGGCTGAAATCTGTCATCGCAGAAGTCAAAGCCTCTCCGCAACCGATCATCATGTTTATTGATGAAGCACATACATTAATAGGTGCCGGAGGAAAAGAGGGACAAGGAGATGCAGCAAATTTATTAAAACCCGCGTTGGCACGAGGAGAATTAAGGACTATCGCAGCAACAACCTGGGCAGAATATAAAAAATATTTTGAAAAGGACCCTGCCCTCACTCGTCGTTTCCAGATTGTAAAAATCGAAGAACCCGACGAAGAAAAAGCAATCAACATGATGCGTGCTATTTCTGTGATGTTGCAAAGTCATCATGGTGTACAAATTATGGATGATGCCATTGTTGACTCTGTTCGTTTATCAAGTCGTTATATTACCGCCAGACAACTGCCGGACAAATCCGTCAGTCTGCTGGACACCGCCTGCGCACGGGTCTCACTCAGCCAGAGCGCAACACCGGCAGCGGTTGAAGATACACGACGAACTATCACACAGTGCCAGACCAACATAACTTCACTTGAACGTGAAAATGCAACCCTGGGTAATTGCGAAGAAAGAATTGCTGGATTAAAAACCGAACTTCAGAAAAATGAGCTCCTCCTGAAGGAACAAAAAGAACAATGGGGCAAGGAAAAAAATAAAGTTGAAGAAATACATCAGCTACAAAAACAAATCGAAAATGATTACCACGCCCAATCATTGCCCGAAGATGAACTCAAAAAAGATAATGCACCAGCATTACTCAGTGACAATGACCTGAAAAATATTAAAACTGAATTACACAGTTTAATGAGTAAACTGGACGACATCCAGGGTGACAATCCGATGATCCAGGTCAATGTGGGGAGTCAGGCCATTGCAGAAGTGGTTGCCAACTGGACCGGTATCCCTGTCGGAAAAATGGTCTCTGATGAAATTGACGCAATACTGAAACTTGCCGATGCATTGGGTAATCGTGTCATCGGTCAACCTCATGCACTAAATGCCCTTGCTGAAAATATTCGCACATCAAGAGCCGGTTTAACCGATCCTCGAAAACCCATAGGAGTCTTTCTTATGGTGGGCCCCAGCGGCGTCGGTAAAACCGAATCCGCACTGGCATTGGCCGATACTTTATATGGTGGAGAACATAATATTTCCACTATCAATATGTCTGAGTTTAAAGAAGAACATAAAATATCAATGTTGTTAGGTTCACCACCGGGGTATGTAGGCTATGGTGAAGGCGGAGTACTCACTGAAGCCGTTCGCAGAAAACCATACAGTGTGCTTTTACTGGATGAAATGGAAAAGGCTCATCCCGGCGTACAGGATATATTTTATAACCTGTTTGACAAGGGTACCATCAAAGATGGTGAAGGCCGGGATATCGACTTCCGTAATACCATTATCATCATGACCTCCAATGCCGGTGAAGAACATATTCGTGCAATATGTTCACAAAGCGAAGAACTGCCATCCCCGGATGTACTGTTGGATAACTTCAGACCTCAACTGTTAAATTTCTTCAAACCTGCATTTTTGGGCAGAACAACCATAATTCCCTATTATCCACTTGGCGATGAAGACCTGCTCAAAATCTGTAAAATTAATATGCGCAGAATAGAAAAAAGAATCAAAGGTCATTATGATGCGGCATTCAGTTACCATGATGACGTCATGTTGCATATCGTCGCACGTAGCCAGGAAGTCGACACCGGTGCCAGAAATATTGAAAATATTCTGAGTCGTACCTTATTGCCTGAAATGGCAACAGAATGCCTGTCAAAACTGGCGGAAGGAAAAGAAATATCCAGCATTCATGTCGGCGTGACTGATGACGGCCAATTTACTTACGCCGTATCCTGATGCTTTTTAACTAATACTGAAAGAAAAATACACACATCTATTTTCACAATACTTATTATTTAAAACATGCTGCACACAGATAAAACATCCCGTAAAGATCATCAAACGATTAAATATACGACAACTATATTTACAATAATTGTGTTCATTATGGCGACACTGCTATTTTCTGCAGTGTCGCATTCTGCACTAACTGACACACCAGATGATATAAATGCATTAATAGAATCAACAGACCGTAAACGCCAATTATTCTCTCGTCATTTTCAGACATTCCTGTTAACCCAACCACAATGGCCTTCCAAAAAATATAAACAAATAAAGCCGTTATTATCAGCAGTAGAAAAACACGTTAGCGAAAACAACAATATTCTTGCTGCAAATATTATATTTAATAACATTGCGGTATTGAATGAAAATTATGACGATAGAAATATTTTTTATTTAATTCGCATTTTGTTAAATCAAAATGACACCAAAACTGCTAATGCACTTTTTGAATTAATTAATAATGAAGGAGATCAAACATTAATATCAAATACAACCTATATATTTGCAACATTTTCATTCAAACAAAACAAATGGAAAAAAACACTGGAGTTTCTTGACGGGGTTATAAATGACTTGCCAGGTGAGAATCGCTATCATTCTTTATTAATGCAGGGAGTATCACTGCAAAAACTGAACAAGCACCGGGAATCGATAGAATTTTATGAAAAAATAGACCCCACTTCAAAATATTATATTTCTGCAAGATTGAACATGGCGATAGCCAACATCAAACAAGGCTGGTGGAGTGATGGACATATTCTTATACAGAATGCCCTGAAATCAGCTGAAGCATTAAAACAGGAAGAAGCGATTAACCGACTATATTTAACACTGGGTTACTCGTTAATGAACCAGGAATATTATAGGGAC
Source organism: Gammaproteobacteria bacterium (assembly GCA_013151355.1). Taxonomy (GTDB): domain Bacteria; phylum Pseudomonadota; class Gammaproteobacteria; order SZUA-152; family SZUA-152; genus SZUA-152. Next base: position 12,091 of record JAADIL010000267.1, on the reverse strand, counting down.
TCGAGAAGTTTTTTTCGTAACATCAGCATAGACAGTGTATTCGCCACTCGGGCACTACTGGGAATTACTCTTACCGCAGCCAATCAAAATGATTTTGTAGGTGCTTTAAGTACCGCACATATTTTAAGGGATAAACAAACATACGAACTTCCTGTTGACGAATCCTGGTTACTTATTCCCTATTTTTACGAAAAACTACAACAACCCACAACAGCATCCGCTGGATATCTGGAGGCGATTAATTACTATCAAAAAAGAATTGCAGATATACAATCAATTATCAATTCTGAAATCAGCCTGGAAAACTACCCAGTCAGCACAAACATCAACACCATACTTGAAATAAACAATAACCTGGTTAATTTTTCCGGGGAATACCCTGATTATTTTTTGGAAAATTATTTGGAGTTTAAGTCCTATGAAAAATACTTCAAACGTATCGATAATAAAAATATTAGAATGGAATATGACCAGTTAAACAATGAATACAAAACCGTTATTATAAAAATGATTCGTAACATACTCAGAAAAAGGATTAAACGACTTGACAGTTATATGGGCCAATCAAGGTTTGGTTTGGCCAGACTTTATGATAACAATTTGATTGATAACTAACGATCATGCGTAGCATATTAATTTTTCTTTCTGTCATTCCCCTATTGACCGCATGCAGCAGTCCTTCGGTAAAACGATCAACATTAGCCGATCTTGATATCAATACAGCACAAGAAACCAAAAACGGGGCATACCCTGTTTCCAAATCAAGTGATGATATTCGCAAAGCCTACGCGACATATCTGAAACATGCTTCTAAAAATGATAAATCAAGGGTTGATGCACTTGGCAGACTCGCCGCACTGGAATTTAAATTATCCGAACAAATATTAAAAAATAAAAATGATCAAAACAGTGATGCGGTCGAGATGGCGGATGACAATCTTTACAATGCAAAACTGGACAGAACAATCGAACTTCTTGGCACCGCATTACGTGATTATCCTGACGATAAAAATAATGATAAAAAACTGTACCAGCTGGCTAAAGCCTATGACCAAAAAGGTGATTCTAAAAATACCCACGCCACCTTGAAAAAACTGGCCAAAAAACACCAAAAATCAAAATATTATACTGAAAGTCAGTTCCGTCTTGCTGAAAATGCATTTAGTAACAAAAAATATTCCCTCGCTGAAGATAAATATACTGAAGTCATTGGCTCAAAAAAGAGTAGTGTTTTTTATGAAAAATCGCTATACAAACGCGGATGGGCCCGTTTTAAACAGGAATTTTATTTCGAAGCTGTTGATGATTTTTTGCAAACAGTGGAACTCAACAAATTTGATGAATTCCAAAAACTCAATGACATAAAAAAAGACCTGTTTAACGAATATTTCCGCGCTATCAGTCTTTCATTCTCATATATGGGCGGTGCAAAGTCACTCGACTCTTACTTTAAGAACAACCCTGATTTTAAACACTTATATTACGTATACGCTCACCTGAGCAATCTTTATATAAAAGAAGACCGAAAAAATGACGCGGTACTGGCCCTGCAACATTTTTCAAAACAAAACCCCGAATCTGATTATGTACCAGAGGCCTTGTTAAAAGTCATCGACATCTGGAAATCTGGTGGTTTTCCCTCAAGAATGAATACCGCACTGGAATCTTTTTATGTTATTTACCACCCTGACAGCAAATACTGGAAAACAAGAAAAAATATAGATCAACGAATTTTTAAACGGGTAAAAAATGATCTTCGGCAACACATCCTGACAATAACGGCGAATTATCATGAAAAATACCTGAAAACACACAAAGTAACGGATTATTCCAATACCAAACGATGGTATGAGAATTATCTTGCACATTATTCTTCTTATTCCAGGAAAGATAATATCCATTATTTATATGCATCTCTTCTTGCCGAGAATAAAAACAACACAGACGCTTTAAAGCATTATGAGCTTGCCGCTTATGATTCAAACATCATCATTGACAAGAACTCTGCATATGAATCTGTTTTACTGGCATCAAAACTATCCGCTTCAGAAAAAAACAATGATGATATATTATTTTGGGTGAACAAACTTATCCATTTTTCTACCCTTTATGGCCAACAGTACCCAAATGATAAACGAACAGCCAATATTATTACCCATGCCAGTGAGCTTGCCTATAAAAACAACATGTTCAAAGAAACGATAATGCTGGCAGAACTGGCAACCAACAGCATTAACAGTTCAATGGCGATAAAAATTAATACCATAAAAGCACACTCATATTTTAAACTGGAACAATATGAGGATTCTGAAAACATATATCGCACCATATTAAGAGATTATGATTTAATCCAAAAAAACGATTCATCTATCATTGATGGCCTGGCCCTGGCAATTTATTATCAGGGAAAATCTGCCCATGAAAAGGGGGAAATTTCTACTGCAATTCAACACTATAGCCGAATCGCACAAGTCGCACCCACTTCAGAAATTTCAGCAACCGGTATGTATGACGCTATTTCATTAGCCATGCAAAAAGACCTTTGGAACAAGTCAATAAAACACATCAAAGAATTTCAACGTTTATATCCTCATCACAAAAATGCATATGATGTTGCCAAAAAACTGACTGTCGCCTACCTGAACTCCAGGCAGGATATCGCAGCAGCAAGAGAACTTGAAAAACTGGCCGATAATAAACAGGACAAAGAATACCGCCTTGCTGCCTTATGGAAAGCTGGTGAACTCTATGAATCAAATAAAGATTATCAATCAGCCATACGCTCATTTGAAAAATATGCAAGAAATTTCCGCCGTCCTTTTCCGCAGTACATGGAATCCATGTTTAAACTCGTCACACTGTATGAATTAAACGATAACCCTGTAAAAGTTAATTTGTGGCAAAATAAAATTATCCAGGAAGACAAAAAGCTCTCAAACTCACCGGGGTCCGATCGCACCCGATTTATCGCCTCCTCTGCCGCCTTGTACCTGGCACGAAACAGTCATGTTGACTTTACCAATGCCAAACTGCGACTACCGTTAAAGAAAAGTCTGAAAAAGAAAAAAAATGCCATGCAACGCGCAGTTAATTTATATGGGCGCGCATCATCCTATAATGTGGCTGAAACTGCCACAGAAGCAACTCATTCAATTGCAGACATATACAATGAATTCAGCATTGCCCTGCTTGATTCGGAACGCCCTGAAAACCTGAATAATGATGAACTGGATCAATATCAAATATTACTCGAAGATCAGGCTTTCCCGTTTGAAGAAAAGGCCATCGAGTTCTATGAAATCAACCTGACTTACGTTAAAAATGATATTTATGATGAGTGGATTCAAAAAAGCCATACACAACTCAAGAAGTTATTTCCCGTGAGATACCAACGAAAAACAAAACTGGACGGGTATGTCAATGTATTACACTAGGAGTTTCCTTTTACTATTGGCGCTGACAGTTTTACTGGCAGGCTGTGCCACAGGACCACCAGAAACACTCTCCACTCACTCACAAACCAAAACAAAAGGCACAATAAATAAAAATACTGCTGAAAAACCATCAATAGAAAATCTTGTTACGCTTTATCAGGATGCCCTCACTGAACTTAATAACAATAATTTTAAAATAGCCGAAAAACATTTCCTGGAAGTCACCAGGACACACCCCGATTTCGCCGGTCCATGGGCGAATCTTGCTGTGATATATATCAAACAGGAACACTATAAAAAAGCCAAAGAAAATATACGGAAAGCGCTCGAAAAAAATCCGGAAATGGCGCAGGCATTAAATATGGCCGGATTTATGGAAGAGAAAAATGGAAATATCAATAAAGCAAAGAGCTATTATGAAAAGGCGATAACAAAAAAACCAGGATATGCCCTGGCCCATTATAATCTTGCCCTGCTTTACGATGTGTATTTACAAAATATTGCAGAAGCTGTTAAACACTATCAGAAATATCTGTCATTATCAGATGACGAAGATGAAGAAACAGAAAACTGGGTGGAAGAACTTAAACTAAATATAAATCATGGTGATACATGAAATTCATAATAACAGGTCTTGTCATTTCTGTATTAACCTCAATGGCTGGCCATATTATCGCTGACGATTCGGTCGAACTGAAAACAACGTTTATTAAAGGAAATAAAGAGCTTCCTCAAGTTCTTTACATAGTCCCCTGGAAGGAAATTAAAAATGAAAAAGGAAAAGAGAAAATACTGGTTCTGCACAGCTTGTTCGGAAATGCATTTGACCCTGTGACACCTGAAGATTTAGGGCAATAATTTACCACCCAGGAAAAATAATGGGAAGATACCGCCCTCCACAAAAACCCGGCTCCAAATATATCACGCCCGAGGGGTTTCGGCGTCTTGATGATGAATTAACATATTTATGGAAAAATAAACGACCCCGGATAACACAAGCAGTACGTGAGGCTGCTGCACAGGGCGACCGTTCCGAAAATGCAGAATATATTTATGGTAAAAAACAATTACGGGAAATTGACTACCGGGTACGCTTCTTGCGCAAACGGCTGGATAACATTACGGTGGTCGATACGTTACCAGGTGATACAACACGAGTTTTTTTCGGCGCATGGGTTGAGCTGGAAAACCAGCACGGTGAAATACTGCGCTATCGAATAGTCGGCCCGGATGAGTTCGATCCACAACGTGGTTTTATCAGCATGGACTCCCCCGTTGCACAGGCATTAATGAAAAAAACCATTGATGACTGTATTGTTGTCAACACCCCCGAAGGGGATACCGAACTCTGCATTATTGCGGTGTATTACGATGCTAAAGAAAGCGATGACGAATAAACGCAACACACCTGCCGGGATCAGTGGACTCATTCTGGCAGGAGGGCGTGCCCGCCGCATGGGCGGACAGGATAAGGGCTTGATTCTTTTGGCAGGTATAAGCCTGATCGAACGTTGTATAAATGCCCTTTCGCCACAGGTGAGTCAACTTTTCATTAGCGCCAATCACAATATTGCACAATATCAAAAATTTTCTTTCCCCGTTCTACAAGATGCCGCCACCAACAAACACGAAGGCCCACTGGCAGGATTACAACGCGCACTGGAGATGTCACCAAACATGCCGGTGCTCGTGGTGCCGTGTGATGCTCCCCTGTTTCCGGATCAACTGGCTGCGCGTTTATTGAAAAAATATCGCGAAAATGATTATTTAGCAGTAATTCCACATGATGGTACGCGCCTGCAACCTCTTTTTGCTCTCTTTTCACCTTCTTCGCTGGAATCACTCAATCAATATCTTGCAACCGGCCAACGAAAAGTTGAGACCTGGGCTACCTCATCCGCACACAAAATTGTCGATTTCTCCGACCAGTCAGAACATTTTTTAAATATTAATACAAAAAATGATCTGCGCCGTGCAGAATCCTTTCTGAGGAAGTTAAAAACATGTTAAGCAATGCCACAGTGCCTGTTGTCGGTTTTGTTGCGCCCAGTGGTACGGGAAAGACACAATTATTAAAAGCACTGATTACCAGACTAAAATCAGAGGGCTTTAAAGTAGCCGCTATAAAACATTCCCACCATGATTTTGAGATTGATAAACCCGGTAAAGACAGCTATGAATTACGCATGTCCGGTGCCACACAAGTTCTTATTGCATCAAAACACCGATGGGCGATGATCAGTGAGAATGAACAGCCGGAGCATGAGGTGGCATTAAACACACTGCTCAAACCACTGGACCAGGCCACCCTGGACATTATCCTGATTGAAGGGTTTAAATTTGAACACTTTCCAAAAATTGAGGTTTACCGTGCTGCGGCATACTCCCCAAAACGCGATCAGGAGCCCATGTTTTTATCAGATCCTGATATTATTGCCGTTGCAACGGATACACCACTTGCAACAAAAGACAGTGTAACCCTTCTCGACATCAACGATATCAAGCAGATATCACAATTCATTATTCAGCACTTTTCCTTAAACTTGTGTTAAAAATATCACCGTAAATACCGAGAACCACCATGTCTGATAAAAACTCCCCTCCCCTGCCCGGCTGCGATGAACTTGCCCTCCATTCGTTACAGGTTGAGCAAGCACGCAACAAAATACTGGAATCAATAAACCCGCCTGGCAATGTCGAACATTTAGCGATTCGTGAAGCACTAAACCGCGTATTGGCAGACTCAATAAAGTCTATAATCGATGTCCCTTCGCACACTAACTCCGCCATGGACGGTTATGCTGTTTCAGGTACCGACATACCCGCAACCGGCACAAAAAAACTTGCCATTGCAGGTACCATTATGGCGGGAAAGCCACTGGGTATTCACATTGCCACGGGAGAATGTGCTCGTATCATGACGGGCGGGAAGATGCCAACCGGGGCCGACACAGTGATAATGCAGGAGCATGTGCAGCGTAATGATACTGAAAAAACTATCAGTATTTCTCCAGGGCATCACGCCAAACAAAACGTTCGTCAGGCCGGAGAAGACCTCGCCAGAGGTGATGTGGTTTTTCAACCCGGCACACGCTTGACACCGGCTGACCTGGGAATGCTGGCCTCCATGGGAGTCGCCGAAGTTTCTGTTTTCAAGCGAATAAAAGTTATTTTCTTCTCAACAGGTGATGAACTGTGCAACGTTGGGCAATCCCTGAAAGATGGACAAATTTATGACAGCAACCGCTATACTTTGTACGGCATGTTGCGACGCCTGGATGTCGATTTTATTGATATGGGTGTTATTCCTGATCAACGTGAACGTGTGGAAGAAGCCTTTCAACGGGCAACTACCGAAGCGGATGTATTGGTGACAACGGGAGGCGTTTCAGTAGGTGAGGCCGACTTTGTAAAAGAAACGCTGGAGAAACTGGGAGAAGTCGGATTCTGGAAGATCGCCATGAAGCCTGGCCGCCCACTGGCATTCGGCCGTGTGGGTCATTGTCAGTTTTTTGGTCTACCGGGCAACCCGGTATCAGCCATGGTCACCTTTTACCAGTTTGTGCAACCCGCATTATTACGCATGATGGGCATCGACGATGTCGCCCCGAAATACCTGTATTTACGTTGTGAAACAACGTTGAAGAAGCGTATTGGCCGACTGGAGTTTCAGCGTGGCATTATCAGCAATACCAATGGCGAGACAGTAGTACGTTCCACTGGCGCGCAAGGCTCCGGGATTTTAAGCTCCATGGGAAAAGCAAACTGTTTTATTGAATTACCCGCAGAAAAAGAAACGATTAAGGCCGGTGAATGGGTAAAGGTACAGCCTTTTGCAGGAATGATTTAATCTCCCGGAAATTAATAATAAGGAACGTACGGGGAATAGATCCTCAAAGAATTTAACCGACAGGACTACCGTAACCTTGCCGGATACCGTTACGAATCAGAAAAGTTACCCACACAATCGGTACAAAAGCCAAGGTCTGGGAGCCCGACAGGCTCCCAGACTTCCCGTTTGTTGCATAGTCGGCGTCATCCACTTGTCCAGCGGTGCCAACAGATAGTTTCAGATGTTTTAGCGCAATCCAGGTTGCAGAATCTGCTACTACTCTGCAACCACCGGTGTTTCTACTTCTTTGTAGTCCTTTGGGAGCACAGGAGTATAACCCTCTATTGCTTTTTCTCGCACCAGAACGCTTTTATGGATTTTGGCACCTTCTGGTATCGTTCGCGTCGCCATCGGCCATAATCGCCATAAACCGGTGCGCGAATTATGTAACTTGCCCAAGGGGTCCGGATGCATCTGTTCTTTCCAGTCTTCGTTAAGCCGTAATCCGTGAATTTCAGCAACTGCCAACATCCATATCAAAGTAATGTTGGAAAGACCGCGCTGTTCATACGATCCTCCCACGTCAGAATGAACTCCCGCAAACCAGACCTGCTCAACCGTTTGATTTGACACCTGATTACTTTCATCCCATAAACTGACAGGGAATTTTTTACGCTTTTCATCAATGGCGATAGCCTGATAAGAATTTTCTACATCAGGATTGAGCCTGGCATTGAAAAACTGTTTACCATAAAACCATCCAAGGGAGGCCACTGTATCCCAAACCCCTATAAAGTGAGGTTTGCAGTCATGACTGTAAGTTGCTTTAAATCCCGTGGCAATGCTGTCATTACCATGGGTATTGTAGATTTTACTCGCATAGGGAATCAGGTTCTTGCTACCCTTTTGCAAAAGTCCGACCTTATGGAGCATACCGGCCAGGGCGCGTACCGTGAACGCTCCACGACTGAAACCGAACAGAAATAATTTGTCCCCTGGTTCATATTTATCCATAAGATATTCATAAGCATCTTCGATGTTTGCTTGCAGGCCGTAGCCAAAAGCATTACCCAACATGACACCCACTTTCTTTCCCAGGGTGCGACCCAAAACACTGAAGGTCCCAACACCTGGGTCATAGTAAGTCATTTGATCGGCATCACGAATAATTCGAGCATACATATTCACAACGTTGGTATTATTGTCTCCGTATTCATTGCCTGTTCCATCGCAACAAACCACGATATTTTTTCCCATCGTTCTTTATCTCCTTTGTACAGTTCCCCCGGGGTTACAGCGTTTTGATGTACTCAATCAATTCCAGTTTGTTTGCATCGCTTAGATCGGTGCCATAGTCATGACCTTGATTCGAGTTACCAGTCAGAGCAGCATCAAATTTACTGGTGAGTGGTCCATCACTAATACTGAACCCGACATGAACAGGATCCAGTTCATTATTCCCAACATAAAACTGACGCATACGCTCATCAGGTTTTTTCAACAATTCCCAAAGACTGGCTACAGAGCCGTTATGCAGGAAAGGAGCAGAGGCCCAAATACCATTCAGAGGTCGCGCCTTGTAGCCCAGCGGGACGGTACTGTATTTCTTTTTTGCCTGAAGAAACTCGCCCAGATCATTTTTAAACGCATCCGGTCCCAACATTTTAGGCAATTCCTGAAACAAGATGTTGACAATCACATTGCCCACCAGTTCACCCGAAGGGGCTTCCGGCCCAAACGCAGGCACACCGGGTAACGGAAGCTTCGGCTGCCCTTCCAGAATCCCCGTTCTGGATATGCCACTGGTACTGTTTTCCGCCATAACCGGGTCCGTACCGATTTCCTTCAGTGGAACAATCTTTGCCGTGATCTGACGACCGGGGTCCTTTCGGTCAATAGTTTCGTGGCAGCTCAAACACAGTTTGTCGTAATAACTCTTGCCTCGCTCGGCCTTCTCCTGGTCAATAGCGGGCAACAAGGTTTCAGGCCACACCGGAGACCAGAGGGTGATCAGTATATCTTCCAAACGCTTCAGATTTTCAAGGTTAATGTGATGGCGATACTGTAACTCCCCTGGCGACCCATCAACTGCCTTCTCAATATGCACACCGCCAAATACACCCACCACCTCACCGGCATTACGCACATAAGGTCCGATTCCTGCATTTACAGCCGCCCCGTTCCACTGCACAACATCGTGTTGTGGTGTATCCCACAACACAGGATAGGACACAGGAGCATTGACTACATTGACGTTACCCGGCTCATTGATTGCAGTCACCACTACCTCGTTGAAGATGTTGCCAAAGGCATCAAGTCGACCATAGCCATTCGGATGAGGAGGACGATTGCGTTCAACCCGGGCATTGAAATCCGCAGATACTTTTGCCATCTGGTTTTTCAGTTCCTTTGCCTTAGCCGGATTGTAGGTACCATCGAAGTAATTATCAGTCAAACGTTTGAACTTGTTATCATCATCCAGTGTCGCTTGCAATGCTTCCGCAATCTCTGTGATGAAACGATCAAAATCAGCGAGGGCTGGTCCACCTTCCACAATAAACCGCTTCCCTTGATACTCAACCTGACTCGTGTGACAGGCTGCACAGGTAACACCAAGATACGTTTCTTTCGATTTCGGATCGGCCTCCTTAACAAATCCAACAGGGAGACTGTCTGGATTCCATTTATTATTTTTTGAACCAGAGATAAAACCCAGGCGTTCCATATTTTTATCGGAACTCAAACGTTCCTCACTGCCGGCTTGTTCCAGCACGCGAAACCAGTCATAGGGGAGCAACCAGGAACCTTGCCCGGTGTACCACCATTCGTTACGGATCTCATCGCTCCAGTTTTGATCCAGATAAGCTACGTCATAATCAGCCACTACAGGATTTTTTACAGGTACAGGACTTTCCACAGAGCTTGCTACAGGCGTTTCTACAGGACTTTTTTGTTTATGTAGAATATGGCGAATATACCAATGACAACCGCTGCACCAAGCAACAAAATTATTTTTTTCACAAATCTATCCTTTGATTAATATATTAAAATTTCACTACTGACCCACATACTTCGGAGGCCAGCCCAGGCAGCAGATAATTGACTGTCGCCTGGAACACCTGCTTTATACTTCATTTTTATCCTGTATTACCTGAGCCCTGAAAATCATCGTGTTTGCACAATGCACGATATTGATTCGCAGAGCGAATGACAACGTTAAGTGTAGCCGAAAAGTGTTATCTCGCTACACGAAACACAAGCACAGAGTCCAAGTATCAGTATACTGTTTTATGAGCTATGCAATATACGGTATCTTATTTTTCCCGGCATGTTTGAGATGCTATATACACAGCTTTTCGCAAACGATTGATACCTCCCAACGGCTGGTGTTCCGCTAAAGAATGCCACGGGGAATAACTCAGTTTTTCACAATGCTCAATGGCGGCTGGAGAATCGATATCTTTTTGGGGTGCCGGAATGGTAATTTTTGCGACTTTGATAAAGGGAAATTTCTGCTCATCCCAGACCGTAGAGGCATTTTCAATATTCAAGCCTTCTTCATCTTTGCCGCGCACCTGAACCATAAAATCAAAACACACATCCGCATTTTGATGCATCGTCTCCGTCACCGCCTCACGAAGATAATTATCCGACGGATTCTCGGGAACTACTTGCGTCTGTTCACCTTCGCAAGGCAGCACTGAAAATTTCATCACGCGATCCGGGCCGAACAAAAACGGTGCTGCACCAAAATATTGAACGTCAAAAGGATTAGCAACCAGTGTCTGCGTGGTCTGCACAGCGAGTTGGCCAGTCCGTTGGATTCTCAGTTTTTCTTCTGTGGTAGCATCCTCCGGAGGTGTAAAAAATGGCGTTATATCTTCATTGTTTTCCAAAATAATTTCGTTGAGTCGCAGATAATCCGCTACGTTGGCAAAAGCAAAAGCCGGTTCAGTGATCATCAAAAAATCTTGATGGTGCGCCCCGTTATCATCGAGTAACACACTACCTCCGACATTCATCACTTTAATGGCCAGGCCACGGCTCTGATTTTTTCCATCCTTGACGTCAGGACCCAGTCGACCCACAGCATTGGAAAATCGTATCCACGCCTCGTAAACTTTGCACGGATCGGCAAATAACCCGATCTGGAGATCCCTGGCAATATCGGCATTCACTTCAAATACTGCTTTCACACACCCATGTGACTTGGGATGCACACCACGCAGACACGTCGACGGAGCAGGATAACGTTTGTCGAGTAACTTGACGGTAATCTCGGCGATTTGCCTGATCTGCCCGGTTTCTTCGGCAGGGATGTTCTCTAAAGAATTTAGCGGTAAGCCTGTAATGTCCTGATCTGTGGATTGCCCCCCCACACTGAGTTGAGCAGCGCTGATTCCAGGAAAATTCTTATTTTTGTTTTTGTCGACATTTCGCCAATGGGCACTACCATCCGGGTCCACATAATAACAGGCCTGGCCTGTTGTCGGGTCAGCAAAAATAAACTTGCGATTTTCGCTGTAAATATCCCAGCGCGAATATTCTGGTGCCCAGCGAGTCCAGGTACCATTTTCCTGAATGGCCCAAAGTCTTCCATCTCCACCGACGCTGATTATCGCTGCTTTAATACCAGGAAAACTTCTGTTTTCATTTTTATCGACGTTTCTCCAATGGACACTGCCATCTCGATCCACATAATAACAAGCCTGACCTGTTGTCGGGTCAGCAAAGATAAACTTGCGGTTTTCACTGTAAATATCCCAGCGCGAATATTCTGGTGCCCAGCGAGTCCAGGTGCCGTTTTCCTGAATGGCCCAAAGTC
>JAADIL010000159.1 GCA_013151355.1 Gammaproteobacteria bacterium | reverse complement strand
ACTGTACAGCCCCAATATTGAACGAGGCTGATTATTGCTTCCCGAACCGCAACACTGTGCGCAAAAATATAAACTGTTAATCCATGAAAATGGTCTTTTTCCTGGCAGTCTGCCATTCGCCCTGAAGAAGCGAGCCTGGCCGTAAACCAAAATGTACTACCAGCACCCTCTATAGAGTCAACACCCATTTTCCCATCAAATAATTTTACCATTTGTTGACAAATTGACAGGCCAAGACCAGTACCACCATATTTTCGGGTTGTCGATTCATCTGCTTGTGTAAAGGTATTAAATATTAATTTTTTAGCCTGCCCGGAAATACCAATACCTGTATCGCGTATTATAAATCTAAGAAAATCACTATCCACAGAGGTATCGCTTTTATCGCATTCCAGACCAATAAATATCTCACCACGATCTGTAAATTTCATGGCATTACCAATCAGGTTATTTAAAATCTGTCGTAACCTGGTTGGGTCGCCAAGAACATAATCCGGCACATCGTTACCAATATGAGAAATAATTTCAACGCCTTTATCCTGTATTTTCTTGGCGTATAACCCCACCACTTCTTCAAGTAAATGTCGCACATCAAAAGAAATTGATTCAAATTCAATTTTTCCTGCTTCAATTTTTGAAAAATCCAGAACATCATTAATAACCGTCAACAAGGCTTCTGCTGAATTGTAGGCCGTATCAATAAAATATTTTTGCTCGGAAACCAGTCGGGTATCACGCAGCAAGTCCAACATACCCAACACCCCTGTCATTGGCGTACGTATTTCGTGGCTCATGTTGGCAAGAAACGTTGATTTTGCTTTTGTGGAATCTTCAGCCTGTGAATAAGCTAATGATAATTCAGTATTCTTCTTGCTTAATTCCTGACTCTTGTTTCGCACATTTCGTGTGACAACCCATGCAATGAAAACACCCACCACCAACGTAAAAATCCCAAGCAAGAGCAACATCAACCAAATAAACTGATAATCATTTTTGTTACTCTGCACAGCATTATTGGTATATTGCTGTTGTAAATTAATCAGTCCGTCCAAAAGACTCAACAATATTTTTTGCTCCTGAAGACCTTCGGTTACTGCGAGAGCAATGACATTATCCGGCGTTTCCTGCATCAGCAGTTCGGCGACTTTTCGGTTTTTAATCTGCGCTTTATTTGCCGCTATATCCAAACTATTATAAATTTCATACTCCCTTTTATTGGCACCCAGATTAACCAGTTCCTCCCTTCGATTACGATAATCACCTGCATATGAATAAAATCGTAACAATTCTGCGTCACGCGCAAAATAATCGTCCGTTGCCAGCATCGTATAAATACTGATTACCCTTTGCAGAATGGCGTCACGCATGGAAAAAGCCAGCGCGACCTTTTTATTGTGCACCTCGACAATGGCCTCCATATTGGAATTAAACTCTTTCAGACGATACAAACTCACCGAAGTGACCAGTAAAACGAGAACCAGTATGGTGCCAAATCCCATACCCACCACACTTGCCATGCGACCGTGTTCTGTTCGTTTTTTTTGCTGTTGCCGGAAACGCTGCCATGGTATTCGCATTACCGGCACTCCATTGTGAAACTGACAATTTTCAGACAAACAAACATGATACGGCTACGGAGACCAGTATTGCTGCAACAACAATTCCTGCCACGAAAACCGAATATTTCTAATAACTCATTATTATTCAAAGAGATAGAACACACAACATGTGTCACTCCATATGCAAAATGATGTTTTTTTTCAAGGCCTTCCTCAAAAAAACCCCTGAAGTTCCGACACATATTGCCGCTATTTTGCAGAGAAATCATTAATTCTGGATAATCAGCCGTTATGAGCTTCGCTCAAACCGGAAATCAAATGTATGTGGAAGAAAACAGGGATGATCCCGCAACAACATTTTTTTCGTAAGACCAGCGTCTTCGCAAGCATACTAATATGTGCTGCTTTTTTAAGCCTTTCAATATCTAATGTCATTGCTAAAAGTACCATTACTCCAGAAAAAGCCTCTGTTCCAATAAAAGATATACGGATTTTGATTGATATCTCGGGAAGCATGAAAAAAACGGACCCCAATAATTTTCGTCGGCCCGCAGTCAAACTGTTTGCCAGCCTTTTACCGGAGGATATTTTTTCCGGTGTATGGACATTCGGAAAATGGGTCAACATGTTGGTTCCTCATGGTATAGCAGACTCAAAATGGAAAGCGGTTGTCCATGAACAAACATCGAATATTAATTCAACCGGCCTGTTTACCAACATTGAAGAAGCGCTACGGCGCGCAACATGGGACTGGAAAGAATATAACCCTCACTATGAACGTACCATTATTATTCTGTCTGACGGAGTAGTAGACATATCGAACAACCCGGAAGAAAATAATGACTCAAGATCACGAATCCTGAAAGATATTCTGACAACACTCTCTGATACCAAAGTCACCATTCATACCATTGCCTTATCATCACTGTCAGATAAGGATTTATTGCAACAACTATCTTTTGCTACCGGTGGTATTCATGAAACCATTGAAACAACAGAAGACCTGGATAAAACGTTTATGCGCATATTTGATGCTGCAACACCACGAGATGAACTACCACTCACCAACAACAAAGTGAAAGTTGATAACAGCATTAAAGAAATAACATTTTTAACCTTTCGCAAGGATAAATCGTCAAATACAACAATCATTTCACCATCGGGAAAAAAATATAGCCATAAAAAAGAAAACGATGATGTGACCTGGCATTCAGAAAACCGGTACGATCTGGTGACAATAAAAACACCGGAAACGGGAACATGGCGTATTGATGCGGCCATTGACCCTGATAATCGGGTTATGGTTGTCACCGATTTACGACTCATCACCACCAACCTCCCTGACAATATCCTGGCAAAAGATACAATTTCTCTCTATGCACACCTGGAATCCGAACAGAAAATCATAAAACGTCGAGATTTCCTTCATTTTGTACGCATGGCGGTCAAACATTCTGATGAAACAGGGAACAGCCGATATTCCATCAAACTAAAAGATGACGGGAAAGGTATTGATGAACATAAAAGAGATGGCATTTATTCAGCTGAAATCAAAAAAGCCAACATCCCGGGAAAACATACATTTGAACTACTGGTTAATGGCACTACATTTAAACGAAGAAATACACAAACAATCAACATTGTAAAATATCCTGCAATTATTGACATAAACGTCACATCAAATAATGATATTGCAGTCAGTATCATTCCGTATCAAACCCTTATTGATACAGAGTCCATGAAAATCACCGCCATACATTCTCTATCCGGCGATAATGATGAAAAGTACTTCATTGAAAAAACAAGCCCGGCCGAGTGGAAAACAATCATCCCGACGAACACTGTCACCGGGAATCATACTATTACAATCAAGGTTGTCGGAAATAATAAACACGGAGAAACGATCATTTTTACCACAGAACCAAAAAATATTTCTATTGGTGATAACAATCCGGTAAAAACTGATCATTTGGAAACAACAATCGTTGAAGAGAATAATGACATCATTGAAAATGAATCAACAAGTTGGTTAAACGTAATCCTTTCAATGCTTGGATTTAACCTTGTTTTCATATTGTCGACTTTTTCCTTATATAAACTATGGGTAAAATACAGATACAAATTACTTCCCATTCCCTGCGAGGAAATGTCCAATGCCTAGCCCAGAATTAAGCACGACACTCATTCTTGGTGAAATAATTTTAATAGAAACAGTGCTTATCATAGCACTGTCGGTATATTTTTTTTTAAAATTAAAAAAGAAATCATTAAAACTCAAGACATTTCTGGAATCATTTCTGGATGATGAAAAAAACAGATTATCCATACTGTCATCAACCTTAAAAAAACCGGAATTTATTGATGATGAAAAATATAATACAGCGCTACAAAATATTATCAGTGAAGAAAACCTGTTTTATAAATATCTGATTAATGCTTTTTACAAAAATGATGTGAAACTACTGGACTCTCTTTCCACAGAAATACAGAAAATAACCAGACCCTGCGCCGATCTGCTTCCCGGAGATGAAAAACCGGATACTGATGAGATTAACAACGAACCTGAAATTGATGTGGGCGATGCAATGGATGAATTATTATCGGATAATATAGACACAGAAACGAGCATTGAAAACGACCCTGAATTTGATCTGAGTGAATCTACAGAAACCGTCGCCGAAACTCCGACAGAAGAACTTGTTGAAACAAGTATAGAAAATAGTGAAATTGCGGAAATCCCCAACGATTTATTAAACAATCCCCCCTCAACGGATGACGATAAAACAGAGCCAGAAAATATTCCTGAAAAAGATGAACCCGATGGCAATTCCAATGAAAATGAAAACAAATCTGAAAAATAACGGTTATATATCCCGATAATATGAAACTCTGGAGTCTAAAAAATAAATACATCCTGGTTGTGGATGATTTTGCCGGCATGCGCACAATGCTGCGAAACATGCTGTTACCCTATCGCCCGGAACATATTGCAGAAGCCGCCTCTGGTGAAGAAGCGTTGAAAGCGATTCAGGATTATGACTTTGACATTATTCTTTGTGACTATAATCTTGGCCCAGGAAAAGATGGTCAACAAATACTGGAAGAAATCAAGGAACGTGAACTTCTCCCCTATTCTTCAATATATATTATGACAACCGCAGAAAACACCTCTGAAATGGTTATGGGTGCTGTTGAATATTCACCCGATGATTATTTGTCAAAACCATTTACAAATGAAGTGCTGATATCACGTCTTAAAAAACTCCTTAAACGAAAATCAAGCCTGAAGAAAATATCAGTGGCCACCCGGCAACGGGATTATGAATCTGCAATCAGTTTTTGTGATGACCAACTTTCCGGAACACCGAACAACCGTTTTGAACTATTGAAAATTAAAACAGAACTTTTATTACGCATTAATGATTACGATGCTGTTGAAAAGCTGGTGAAACCAATCCTTGAAGAACGAGAAATACCCTGGGCCTTGCTCTATCTCGGGCAAACATATTATTACAGGGAACAGTATGATGATGCGAAATTTATTTTTGAAGGCTTGATTGAGAACTACCCTAATTACCTGTTTGCACATGACTGGCTTGCGAAATTACATCGCACCAATCAGAATTATGCAGAAGCTCAAAATATTCTTGAAAAAGCTGCAATAAAATCCCCAAAAGCCATAAAACGCCAACAGGTTCTTGCTGAAGTTTCATTTGAAAATGAAGATTATGATACGTCTGAAAAATCATACAAGCGGGTTACGCGAACAGGAAAAAATTCATACTATTTAAGCCCGGATGATTATTCCGGACTGGCTGAAGTTTATTTGAAAAAAGAAATGGTTTCTGATGCACTCAATATAATTTCTGATATGCGAAAAGAATTTAGTGATGCTGACCCACTAAAAAACATGAAATCACACATCAACGAGGCATTTTTGTACAACGATCTGCAACGAAAAAAAGAAACCAATGATCGTATTGATAAAATAATGACTATTTTTTTGGAGGACCCGGGGACGGTAACCAGTGTCGACTCTATTGAACTGGCCAAACTTTGTTATACCCACAACAGAAATGACGACGGGAATAAATTTATACAATATGCCATTAAAAATAATCACGATAACCAGGAAACTATTGATGAAATAATTTCCACCCTTACTAACACCGGGTTTTCCAATAAAGATATTAATGCGCTGTTAAAGTCACGCGATGAGGTTATTGAAATTAATAATCACGGAGTAAAACTGGCAACCACAGGGAAAATTGGCGAATCGATATCTCTATTCGTTGAAGCAGCGACCGCAATGCCGGAAAATCATGTTATCAACCTGAATACAGCACAATCATTAATCATGTATATGAACAAATCCGGTGCAACTGAAGAATTAATGGGTGAAACCAAGAAATATTTAGACAAAGTAAAATTTACAGGAAAGCCCAGCGAAAAATATAAAATATTAACCACATCATGGCAGAACCTGTCGGAAACGCTTGGTTAGCTTCAAATAACCACGGGTTTTTATTGTTATGAAGAACAATATTGAAAAAATGGATTTTTCCACCGTATTGGCAAGCAGTGTTCATGATATGAAAAATTCACTTGCCATGTTGCTGGGATCGCTTGCAGAAATTTCATCTGAATGCCAGGGCGATACCTGTTCAATTAAAAAAGAACTCTCGCGAATTCAGCATGAAGGTCAACGGGTTAACCGTGATCTTGTTCAATTATTAACGCTTTATAAAATCGATCAATCTCAATATTACCTTAATGCTGAAGAGGTTAATATTTCTGATTATCTGGAAGAAATAGTTCTGGAATATAAATATTTACTCAATGAACGGGGGATCGATATTTCCGTGAAATGTGATACTGTGTTGAGTGGATTTTTTGATACAGATCTCGTCTCGGGCGTATTAAAAACAATCATAAATAATGCGTATCAGTATGCTCACGACAAAATATTGATTAGTGGTGAATCCACAGATGGATTTATAAAATTAAGCATTGCAGACAATGGAAAGGGTTATCCGTCATACATGCTGTTTGACCAATCGATACATAAAACTACCAGTAATTTTGGTACCGGGAGCACAGGGCTTGGGCTTTATTTTTCTTCCCGGGTCGCGGAATTACATAAAAATAAAAAAAAATGTGGTTATATTCAGATTACAAACGCCACCAGTTCCTGTTTTGAGTTCAAGGGTGGCTGCTTTTCGATTTTTCTGCCATAATTTCACACCACAGAATTAAAAATAAAACACCCTCTGTACAGTTTGCAGCGACCACTCTTTTTATCCAAAATTGATATATCCATAATACAGCATTAAAAACCGCGCTCAACACACAAGAAACAATGACTCAGCTACCCCAAAACAGTCAGGTCAATAATAATGCCAAACCACTCATCGTGGCAGGGTTCTCCAGTATATTGGTATTGATGATTTTATTGATCGGGTTTTGGAGCAAAAGCCTTTCCGATAATAAATATCTGGTATTCAACATGGCCAGCATAACGGTCAAGACCGGGTTGATCACAAAACTGTTCAACGCTGTACATCAGCAAACAATAGTGTTGTATAAAATGAGCAGTGCACAAAATTCAGCACAAAAAAAAATCCACTACGCAGAGTACCTGGCCTCCAGTAAAATATTATCCGGTATTTACACACAACTTGCTGAAATTGAGTTTAACGAAGAAACCATGCAATCCTGGGATTTAATACAGCAACAATTTACCCAATGTAATACTATCGAAAAGGTATCAGCAGATCTTTATCAAAACGGAGACTATGAAAAATCATACGAATATTTGATAAATAATATTCCTCCAATACAAGACCGTTTAATGAACGATCTGTCAGCCTTCCTTAATAAAAATCTGTTAAACGGAACTGGAAATACCGTAGACGATATTATTAACGAAGCAACGAACAGAATTTCTACCACCTATTTTTTTGTTTATTTATTAGGCGGAATCTCCATTTTCCTCGGTATTTTTACCATTTTTATCCTTAAACGCACGGAAAGTACTGAAGAAGCACTCGTTGACCAGGGCGAACGAATTCAATGGTTGTATGAAGCGACATCAATATCCGGCATCAGCCTTGACGAGCGTATTACCGAAACCCTCAAATTGGGTTGTCGCGTGCTGGGTATGGAAATAGGTAAACTGGGTCGCCAGTTTCCGGAAAAAAATGAATCCGTATTTCTAAATACCGTCGCCCCTCCCGAGCTACCTGTAAAACGTGGGCTGATATTCCCGCTTGATAAAACATTTTGCAATATTACCTTTTCAACAGACGGGCCAGTTGCCATACAGAACGTCAGTAAATCCTCTTACAAGGATCATCCCGCTGCAAAGTTTCTTGGCATGGAAGCCTATATCGGCACAACCATTTATGTACATGATAAAAAATTTGGCACTGTCAATTTTTCCAATCGGCAACCCATGGAAAAACCCTTCACACAGACTGATATAGATTTTGTCAATCTGCTGGGAAAATGGATCAGTGTTACCATGGAACAAACTATCATCGAGGATGAGTTACAGCAGTCCAAAGATGAAGCAGAAGCCGCTAACCACGCAAAAACAGCCTTTCTGGCGAATATGAGCCATGAAATTCGCACACCATTGACCGCCATTTTAGGTTATTCCGAAATGTTGCTGGATACCGATCAGCCGAAAGACGAGATGGAACATGAAATCAGTTCCATCGTCACCAGTGGCAAACATTTACAACAAATTATTAATAATGTTCTCGATTTATCAAAAATTGAAGCTGGACAATTAATCGTTGAGTCCCAAAATGTTTCTCCCATTATTTTCATGAATGAACTGAATGCCATTCTGGGCTCACGAGCAAGCGAGAAAGGCTTGTCATTTGACATGGAATACCAGTTTCCCATCCCTGGATGGATTAACACCGACCCTACCCGCCTGAAACAAATTCTTATTAACCTCTGTAGCAATGCCATAAAATTCACCAAAAATGGCGGCATCAGCATCTCAATTCAATATCTTGCAGATTCAAACCAGATGCAATTCACCGTTACCGATACGGGCATTGGCATTTCTGAAAAAGAACAAAAAAAGATATTCACTCCTTTCACTCAAGCCGATGACTCCACTACACGCATTTATGGGGGTACCGGGCTTGGCTTATGTATCTCCAGGCAATTGGCCAAGACCCTGGGCGGCGACATTACAATGAGCAGCATAAAGGGGAAAGGCAGTAAATTTACGACAACCATTGATGTCTGTATTGAACCGGATAAACTGGAAATGATTAATGAAACACCTGTTCAGAAGACTTCTCCCAACAATAAACCAACACATATCCCGTTAAATGGTCATGTATTATTAGTGGAAGATAATAGTGAAAATCAAAAACTCATTACAAAATCAATTCGTAAAACTGGTTTAACCGTCGATATTGCTGAAAATGGAAAAGTTGGTGTGGAAAAAGCGTTATCCGGTAATTACAACCTTGTACTGATGGACATGCAAATGCCCGTAATGAGTGGATTAGAGGCGATACGTAAATTGCGTGACAGTGGATACACAATACCCATCATCAGCATAACAGCCAACGCAATGCAGGAAGATAAAAGCAGTTGTCTCGCGGCCGGTGCCAATAACTATCTCACAAAACCACTGGACTTTAGCCATTTTTATGTCGTGCTTTCTGCTTACCTGACCACTGGTAAATAATACCCGGGCAATAAACTCAGCCACTTGACCTGTACCGGGTTTGGTACGAACATAGTGTCATGTCATTACCTCACACACCTTTAAAAACTGATTTGCGGCAAGAATTTCCGCTGTCCGGGTCAATCAATTACCTGAATCATGCCGCAGTCTCCCCATGGCCCATTCGGACAGCCAATGCCGTCACGAATTTTTCACGCGAAAATGCCACGCAAGGATCAAAACATTATCTGCAATGGATCGACACGGAAACAACATTACGGAAACAATTACAGCAACTGATCAACGCTAAATCAATCAATGAAATCGCCCTGCTCAAAAACACATCAGAGGCCCTGTCCGTTGTTGCATTCGGTTTACCCTGGAAACCGGGAGATAACATTGTCAGTATCAAGGGTGAATTCCCTTCAAACCGGGTGGTATGGCAAGCCTTAAAACCCAAAGGCGTTGAACTTCGCCTTGCCGATATTAACAGCACCCATCCCGAGCAGGAGCTGCTAAAACTCGTGGATAAACGCACCCGTCTTGTTAGCGTCAGCTCCGTGCAATATGCCTCCGGATTTCAGCTTGACCTTGCCCGTATCGGAACCTTTTGCAGAAAAAATAATATCCTGTTTTGCGTCGATGCCATACAGAGTATCGGAGCACTGCAATTTGATGCGCAAGCCATACAGGCAGACTTTGTCATGGCCGATGGTCATAAATGGATGCTGGGGCCCGAAGGACTTGCATTGTTTTACTGCCGCGAAGAACTGCTTGAAAAACTGACACTGCACCAATACGGCTGGCACATGACCGATACATTCGCCAACTTTGACAACGATGAATGGCAACCTGTTGACACCGCCCGCCGATTTGAATGTGGCAGCCCCAACATGCTGGGCATCCATGCACTGTCGGCCAGTCTGTCATTATTACTGGAGTTCGGCATGGAAAATGTGGAAGCCCGTATTCTGGAAAATACACGTTATCTGTTTGACTGCATCGACAATGCCGAACAGTTGACGTTGTTGAGCAATACAAATGAGGGGCGCTACAGCGGTATTGTGACTTTTCGCCATCGTACGATGGATAACGACAGCCTTTTTTCACTATTAACCAAAAATAATGTGATGTGCGCACAGCGCGGGGGCGGCATTCGTTTTTCACCGCATTTTTATACCCCAAAAGAAAAAATCCTGCACGCGCTTGATATCGCAACCATGTAGAGTCGGTATATTTTCTGTGCCCATGCGGAAACCTTAAACAACCTCCCAAAAATAACGGGGCAGACTGCCACCGACCATCATATAATCTGAATGCAAGGAATGCCGAAATCTCGATCGCTACGGGTATACCAGAAAATTTAATTGACAGCTATTAAGCGTTTGCGAAAGTAACTCTCTCTCCATCTATTCCTTATCACCAACAATGATGGCTTTTCAATATATATCTGCATTACCGTTGCAATAGAAACCGAGATTACCAGCGGAAAGAAAATAATTGAAAATGGAGTCGCCAAATCATTAGACTCTAATTTTTGAATAACAATATAACCTACATTTTGATGAATCAAATATAAGCTATACGAAATTGTTCCCAGGAAAACCAGTGGCTTTATCGATAAAATCGTCAGATAGCCCTTTGTAAATAAAAAGAATATACCAAAATATGTTGACACAATAAAAACTGAGTTTCCGTGCAGGTAATACTCGGTGATCAGAGATATTAATAATGCCAGATAGCTGGAGGCCTTGTTTTCGTGCATTATTTTGTAGAACATAATTCCAGCAATAAAGAGATTTCCATAATCAAGAAGAAACATGAGCTTAATTACCCAGTGAATATGAACAGACTGATATATCTCCAAGTATTTGGAAAAAATTATAATACATAACCATACAAGTGAAATTAATGTTATTTTTTCCAGTTTATTTGTGACAAATATAAAAAACATTATCATATAAAATGACAGTTCTACGGCTAAAGTCCAGTACACGCCATCAACATTAGCAACACGGAACCACTTCTGAAGCATGGTAAGGTTTATTATGGCAGATTCAATTCCAACCTCTCGCCCTGGCAACGAAAAAAGATAAACGATTGAAAAAGTAAGAATCACTGCAATCCAATATGCAGGATAAAGTCTGGACAGCCGGGATATTATAAAATCTGCCGCATGTACCGTTTTGTCCAGCGTGAGAAAAATAACAAAACCACTGACCATAAAAAATAACTGGACACCGAAATGCCCAAGTTCAAAACTAAATGCGGGTTGAACCGGGTAATCGTAAATTTCACCATACCTTATTGTATAATGGTAAATTACAACCATTAATGCCGCAATTCCCCTTATCGCATCAAGCTCTGAATATCTTTGTTTCATTTTCATCCTTCAGTGTTTATTTCCTGAATTTTTTACACAAAATGAGTTACGAGGATTAACAGAAGGCGCGGTGAAATTCTAATTCCTGAACCTGTGACTACCGCTGGTGGATATCTGTTGGTTCGTATTCGTTCGTTCTGATTGAACAAAAGCGCAGGAATAGTTGTTCTGTTTCGAGCTTTTGTGATTGAAGAACGGGCGAAGATGAGCTGAAGCAGAGATGCCAATTGTCTGAGTTATTTAATTTCCATTCCCTGGTGTCCTGTATTTCGAAAACAAAGGAATATGCATATTCCTGACGTGTCGTAATATACCCGTAGTGACTGCCATTGATTAACGTCGAACTTCAAAACGTTTACCCCTGGCCTTGCGCAAATCCACACGAATGCGTTGTTTGTTCCAACCGTGCACCTTGTCATGCGCCTCGACAAAAACGATATGTGTATCCGCCGGAATGCGCAAATCATTCAGGTTGCGTGTGAACGGTTGTTCATTTTCGTGAGGATGATACAGAGTGCGTGTACCCAACACCTTGCCACTTTCATCCACAACTCTCCATGCATCGGCATAATGTTCCCAGCCGGTATCAGCATGGCGCAACGTGGTGTTAACCTGCCAGCTATCGCCACGTTGTTCGAAGCGGGTTTTCATGACGGCGACATCACCCGCAAATGCTGCGCTGCTGACAATACCGCAAAGTAAAAACCACACAGTTATGCCTGCACCTTTGCCTCTCAATTGTTTTTTCATATTCATGTCCCCGATAGTGTGAACGCCGCACCCTGCAACACAGCCAACGCGAATATAGCTGCCAGCACGTCGTCCAGCATAATGCCCAGGCCACCGTGTACACGTCGGTCAACCCAACTGATGGGCCAAGGCTTGATAATGTCAAAAAACCGAAATAAAACAAAGCCTGCGATGATCCACTGCCAGCCCGGGGGCGCAGCAATCATGGTGATGAGATAACCAACGATTTCATCCCAGACAATGCCTGCATGATCATGCACACCGAGATCCCGGCTGGTGACGTGACACAACCAGACACCCACGGAAGTCATTACCGCGACTACGAACAGATATGCCCACAGGCTCAATGGCTGCATCAACAGGTAAACGGGCAACGCAGCCAGAGTGCCAAAGGTTCCGGGAGCATACGGCATCGCGCCACTGCCAAAACCAAAGGCCAAAAAGTGAATCGGATTGCGCCACACGCTGCGCGGCGCGCTGTTTCTGCTCATGGCTGTTTCCCGGCAGTGAAGTGATCAAACCCTGCATTGCTCAACGTCAGCTGCTGCGCATTGGCATCACGCCAACGCAATCCCGGGCTTGCCGATATTTCCCCAATGCGTGTGCAGGCGCAATCCAGCCCGGCCAATGCCGCAGCTTGCCCCGCTGGCAAGGTAAAACATAATTCGTAGTCATCACCCGCACTCACCGCCGCTTGCCAATCCTCTTCCGGGGCAAGCGAACGATATGCCAAAGACAGTGGCAATTGATCAATCCGGATATCGGCGCCCACACCGCTGGCCGTCAATACATGCGCAAGATCCGCTGCCAGACCATCGGACACATCAATAGCACTGCTGGCCCGTCCGCGCAGGGCGAGGCCGACAGCGATACGTGGTACAGGAAATTCCAGTCGTTGAATGAGATTTGTCATGGCGTCGCTATTCGCACCAACCCGGTGCTGATACAAACGTAAGCCCAGCCCGGCATCACCTACCGTGCCGGTAAAAAAAACACCGTCACCCGGCTGCGCACCACTGCGCATGAGTGCCTGTCCCTGCGGCACAAAACCCGTTATCTGTACGGTGATACTCAATGGCCCGCGTGTGGTATCCCCCCCCACCAGCTGCACATCGTGTTCGCTGGCCAGGTCAAAAAAACCCTGCGTAAAACCGGTTAGCCATGACATATCTGCGGTGGGCAAGGTCAGCGCCAGGGTCGCCCAGGCGGGCTCGGCCCCCATGGCCGCCAAATCACTGAGATTAACGGCCAGGGCTTTATGGCCCACCGCCCGCGCGGCGGTATCTAACGGGAAGTGTACACCCGCAATCAGCGTATCCACCGACACCACCAGCGAACTGCCCGCAGGAGGTGCAAGCAATGCGGCATCGTCACCAATGCCCAGCGGTACATCCGCACGCTGAACAGGTTGTTCAGTAAAAAAATGCCGAATCAGGTCAAATTCGGAACAGGTCATGGGAAGACATTGCCAACATGCAAAACATAAAACTACTTGTTTGCCGGTTTATCCTTGAGCTTGTTTTTATATTTTCCAGCGGCATTGATTTCTGTGGTGCGCAGTTTTTTTGCCACACCATCCAGAATGCCATTGATGTATTTGTGGCTTTGATCCGCACCAAAGGTTTTGGCCAGTTTAACGGATTCATTAATCACCACGCGATAGGGAACATCCAGTCGATGTGCCAGCTCATAACAGCCCAGGCGTAAAATCGCCCGTTCAACACCATCGACTTCGTCAATGGTGCGATCCAGCAAGGGCGCTAAATGCCCATCCAGTTCATCAAGATGAGCGGGGACTTTGTGCAACAGTTCATGAAAATAGTCGCCATCGACTTTCTTCATATCAATATCGAGACAATATTCCGTCTCGATATCGGTAAGGCTTTGCCCTGCTACTTGCCAGGTGTAAAGCGCCTGTGTAGCAAGACGTCGTGCCTTGTGTCGGGTTTGGCTCATTTCAATTCACCCATTTCAACTTAAGGTCTTTAATAAATTAACCATTTCAATGGCGGACATCGCCGCTTCCACACCTTTGTTGCCTGCCTTGGTGCCAGCCCGTTCAATGGCCTGTTCGATAGTGTCTACCGTTAACACACCAAAAGCCACCGGCACATCATATTGCGCAGAGACCATCGCCAGCCCTTTGGTGCATTCACCAGCCACATATTCAAAGTGTGGTGTGCCACCCCGAATCACCGCACCCAGTGCAATGATTGCATCATATTCTTTTTTGGCAGCCATGCGCGCAGCCACCAACGGCATTTCAAAGGCGCCAGGCACTTTCACTAACTGCAAGTCGCTGTCATTGGCTCCGTGGCGTTTCAGTGCATCAATGGCACCTTCCACCAGACTGTCTACCACAAAGCTGTTAAAGCGCCCGGCGATAATACCGAAGCGTGCGCCGTGTACGGTTAGATTGCCTTCGATTGTTTTTATATTGCTCATCATTTTTCCTGCCATTTATGTAGGGTGGGCATTGCCCACCAATTATGCCTTGTTCGGGTTACACTGGTGGGCAATGCCCACCCTACAGAACTGAATTCACTGCTAATCATGGTTGATGTATTCAACCACTTCCAAACCGAAACCGGAAAGCCCATGCATGCGTTTAGGCGCACTGAGCACCCGCATTTTTCGCACTTCCAGATCCAGCAATATTTGCGCACCGACACCGTAAGTGCGCAAATCAGGACTGGACTCACGCCTGAGCGCAATCTCGCCCGCATCTTCCGCCTGATAATGCGTAATACGGTTCAATAATTCGTTTTCCCCTTCCGACTGCCCCAGCAATACAATAACACCTTCACCGGCCTCATGAATGTAACGCATGGCATTTTCCAGTGGCCAGCTCACATCCGGGCGCTGCATGCCCAACACATCAGCGAGATAATGCGGCATGTGTACCCGCACCAATGCAGGCTGATCACGTTTGATCTGACCCTTCACCAACGCAAAATGCACACCACCGTCAAGCCGGTCGCGATACGTCACGAGGCGAAAACTGCCAATGTCATTTTTTAACTCACACTCGGAAACTCGCTCAACACTGCGCTCATTTTCCAGTCGATAACGAATCAGGTCAGCAATGGTGCCGATTTTGAGATCAAATTCAGCGGCAAATTTTTCCAGTTCGGGACGGCGCGCCATGCTGCCGTCTTCATTGAGAATTTCCACAATCACCGACGCAGGCTCCAGTCCGGCGAGCCGCGCCAGATCACAACCGGCTTCGGTATGGCCCGCGCGGGTCAGTACACCACCGGCCTGCGCCTTGATAGGAAAAATATGCCCCGGCTGTACGATGTCTTCCGGTCTGGCATTTTCCGCCACCGCCGCCTGTATTGTCACCGCACGATCAGCCGCCGAAATGCCGGTCGTAACCCCCTCGGCCGCTTCAATAGAAACGGTGAAATTGGTGGCATAAGCAGCATTATTATCATTGACCATCAACGGCAGACGCAGTTGTTCGCAACGCTTTTGGCTCAGGGTCAGACAAATCAGCCCACGCCCGTGACGTGCCATAAAATTGATATCTTCGGCCCGCACCTGACTGGCGGCCATAATCAGATCACCTTCATTCTCACGGTCTTCGTCATCCATGAGAATAACCATCTTGCCAGCACGCATGTCGGCAACGATTTCTTCAATACTGTTCAGTGCTGTACCCATTGTTTCCAATACTCAAACGATCTTAAAAAAAGCCTCGCGATTTCAGCAGCTCACGGGTAATGCCCGGACTTGCAGAATCCGCAGAGGACGACAACAAACGCTCCAGATAACGTGCAATAATATCCACTTCCAGGTTCACTTTCTGCCCGGCCTGATAGCTGCCCATGGTAGTGGCTGTCAATGTATGTGGCACAATATTTAATTCAAATTCATTGTCATCCACGGCGTTAACCGTAAGGCTGATACCGTCCACACAAATTGACCCTTTGGCAGCAATGTATTTCGCCAGTTCATCCGGCGCCTGAATACGAAAACGCTCAGAGCGCGCATCACTCCAACGGCGTTTGATTTCACCCACACCATCCACATGTCCGCTCACCAGATGCCCACCCAATCGTGTCGTAGGCAGCATGGCCATTTCCAGATTCACCGGAGAGCCTGTGGTCAAGCCAGACACCGTGGTGCAGGTCACCGTTTCGGAAGAAACGTCTGCGGTAAAGCTGTTTGCGTTAAATTCGACTACCGTCAGACAAACGCCGTTCACCGCAATGCTGTCACCCAGAGCAACCGCTCCCATATTGAGATCACCACAACCCACCACCACACGCAGATCACCACCGCATGGGGTCAGGTCACGAATTTCGCCAACAGCTTCTATTATTCCGGTAAACATATGAATTCAGGGTAAAATATGAATCAGGCACTAACACCAAAATCAACGGCAAATTTTTTACATCCGCTGATTTTGTTAGCGTTTTGTTCTTCAGCTACAAGATATGCCCAACAAGTCTTTCCCTTTTCTTTTTTAATTTCTTCCAGAGTTTTAGGCTTTTTACTCTTTTGTTCCATCATTTTTCTTCCTTTCTTTCGGAGTAGTGAATTCTTTAAGCTCTTCATCAGTCAGATATGGTATATCAGGATCAGATATTGATTGCTCCATAATATCTTTCTCTGTAGTTTTATTAAAAAAATCAATATCAGTTTTACTTTTCATTTTTTTTATTTCTTCAAGTGTATATGTTTTACTCATGATATTTTCCTTAAATGGAAAGTGTGGTCCTCATATTCTTCGCGTTCTTTTCGATTCGCTTTTCTGACAGATATAATTCTGGCAACTTCCTGATTATTTATATTCACACGTTCTGTATAAACGACAAGCAATATACCAAAACTGACCTTCCCAATAGTTTGTATTCTTTTTTCACTATAGTTACGCCTTAAATCTACTCTTTCCTGCCTTTTTGGGTCTTCCCAAACCAGCACAGCATCTATAAAATCAATTCGTCTTTCAATAAGCGTTTTTTCTCTTTTTTTATCATCCCAATCAAACAGCATAAAATATCTCCTTTATTTTTTACTTAACCGGGTGATTTAGTCTCTGACTCACGGTAAAAATAATAAAAAGCTTTACCTTGCCACTTTTATTTGCAGCCTCCAATCGTTCCCGACAGCACGCATATCGACTATTTCAAGTTTTGTCGCCTGGCTCATTTTTTCCACATCGGGCAAATTCAACAACCCGCGAGCCCCACTGCCCATAAACAGAGGAGCCATATAAATGACCAGTTCGTCGAACAGCCCCGCTTGCAGGAAGGCGCCACACAACGTTGGCCCGGCTTCCACCAATACTTCGTTGATTTCGTGACGGGCCAGGCAATCCAGCACCGCTGACAAATCCGGGCGACCATTGCTTGATACCACCACTTCAACTTCAGCACCGGCATCACGCAGGGCGGCGGTTTTTTGTTCGTCGGTATTGACCGTCAACACCAGCGTACGGCCCGGTAGCGACAACATCTTTGCCGTCAACGGCATTTGCAGACGACTGTCCAGCACTACCCGTAGCGGCTGCTCCACATCGTCATCCAGGCGCACAGTCAACGAAGGATCGTCGGCCAGCACGGTACCAATGCCGGTAACAATCGCCGCACTGCGGGCACGCAACCGATGCACATCTCGTCGTGCATCTTCACCGGTAATCCACTGACTTTCACCCGAGGCCATCGCGGTACGCCCGTCCAGGCTCATGGCCATTTTACCGCGCACCCAGGATCGGCCCGTGCGCATGCGTTTGATAAAACCGGGGTTCAGTGCTTCGGCCTGAGTCTGTAACACACCGCTGTGTGTTTCGATGCCTGCTTTTTGCAGCTGTGCCAGTCCCTGCCCTGCCACCTGTGGATTGGGGTCTTGCATGGCCACCACCACACGCGACACACCAGCGGCAATCAGAGCATCACTGCATGGCGGTGTACGTCCATGATGACAACAAGGCTCTAACGTAATATAAGCTGTCGCACCTTTTGCCCCATTTTTTGCCAAACGACCCGCTGCCTGCAAAGCGTTAATCTCTGCGTGTGCCTCACCGGCACGCTGATGCCAGCCTTCACCCACAATTTCGTTATTTTTAACCAGCACACAACCGACACGCGGGTTGGGATCAGTGGTAAACAGACCGCGTTCAGCCAATTGCAACGCCCTGCTCATGAAGCGTCTGTCAGTCATCCTCGCCGCCGTCCAGCAGATTCATCTGATTGCGACGCTGTTCTGCTGTCGGCGCTTTTTCCAGTCGTTCGATTTCTTCGCGGAAGGCATTCACATCTTCAAAACTGCGATACACCGAGGCAAAACGCACGTAACCGACATGATCCAGGTCACGCAATTCATCCATCACCCAGTGCCCCACCTTTTGCGCAGGCACTTCGCGGTCACCGGTACCACGCAGGTTTTTTTTGATGCGTTCCACAGCGGATTCGATATCTTCAGAACTCACCGGACGTTTTTCCAGCGCACGAACGATACCGGCACGCAATTTGTCTTCGTTGAAAGGTTCACGACGGCCGTCGTTTTTCACCAGTTTGGGCATCACCAGTTCGGCGGACTCAAAGGTAGTAAAACGCTCGCTGCACGTCAGGCATTCGCGGCGGCGACGCACTTCAAAACCCTGATTCGCCAGGCGCGAATCAATGACTTTGGTATCTTCGGCATCACAAAAAGGACAGTGCATTTTTTGAAGTACCGAGTGGCCAGGTCAAAACTGTTGCTTTTCCTGGCTACTCGTCCCTCGTTACTTATCCATATACCGGCAAACGTTTGCAGATATCCAGCACCTGCTGTTTGACCCGTTCGATGGTGGCAGTATTGTTGACATCATCCAGCACATCACAGATCCAGCCCGCCAGCTCGATGGCATCGCCTTCCATAAAACCGCGTGTGGTCAATGCCGGAGTGCCAATGCGAATACCGCTGGTGACAAAAGGTGATTGCGGGTCATTGGGTACACTGTTTTTATTGACGGTGATATTGGCAGCACCCAGTGCAGCATCGGCCTCTTTGCCGGTAATACCTTTATCAATGAGATCCACTAAAAACAAGTGATTGTCAGTACCGCCGGAAACAATTTTGTAACCGCGATTTTGCAGGGCGCTGGCCATGGCGCGGGCATTTTTGATGACTTGCACCTGGTAGGTTTTGAACTCCGGCTCCAGCGCCTCTTTGAAGGCCACGGCCTTTCCGGCGATGACGTGCATCAGCGGCCCACCCTGGGAACCAGGAAACACTGCGGAGTTAAACTTCTTTTCGATCTCCGCATTGGCTTTGGCCAAAATCAGGCCGCCACGCGGGCCACGCAAGGTCTTGTGAGTGGTGGTAGTGGTCACGTCGGCAATGGCTACCGGGCTGGGGTATTCACCCACAGCGACAAGACCGGCTACGTGAGCCATGTCCACAAACAGATATGCACCCACGCTGTCGGCGATGTCACGAAAACGCTGCCAGTCCACCACGCGTGAATAGGCGGAGAACCCCGCAACAATCATTTTCGGCTGATGTTCTTTGGCCAGCGCTTCCACCTGGGCGTAATCAATCTCACCCGTGGCCTCATCCAGACCGTACTGGATGGCGTTGTACAATTTGCCGGAAGAGCTGACTTTGGAACCATGGGTAAGATGACCACCGTGGGCCAGACTCATACCGAGAATGGTATCGCCGGGCTGTAACAGGGCCAAATACACGGCAGCATTGGCCTGGGAGCCAGAGTGGGGTTGTACATTGGCGTAGTCAGCACCAAACAGTTCTTTGGCACGGTCAACAGCCAGTTGCTCGGCCACATCCACATGCTCACAACCACCATAATAACGTTTGGCCGGGTAACCTTCTGCATATTTGTTCGTGAGCACACTGCCCTGTGCCTGCATCACCCGTGGGCTGGTGTAGTTTTCAGAGGCGATAAGCTCAATGTGCTCCTCCTGCCGGACTTCCTCGGCCTGCATGGCAGCCCACAACTCATCGTCAAAACCCACAATTTGCATGTCTTTGTTGAACATTTTTTATCCCCTGACTCGATCTGTAATACGGGGTTCCACCGAAACTGTCACCCTCGTTGTCGCGGCAAACCCGAAGCGCTTTTCGTCAAAAAACAAAAAAGCAGCCGTAAAAAAAGATGCCGATCATACCATAATTCGGCTATTCCCCCAGCCCGGCCCAGCCCCAAAAAAACACCGCTAACACCTTTAGTTTGCTCGATTTCCAGCCGACAAACACTGAAAACGAGCAAAACACAAAAAATGACGCTATTGACAGCCGCATACACCGCAAGAGTGCCCCGTTTCAGACTCGGTATTCGCCAGAAAGTCTTGCTGGTGCTGCTAATCGTGCTACTCACAGCCCTGGGTGTGAGTGGCTGGCTGGCTTTACATGAAGAAAAGGCAAACCTGCTGAAAGAAATTGACCAACGTGGCTCATACATCGGGCGTTTTGTCGCCAAATCCATGGCTTTCAGTGTGGTGGGTTACGACTATCACACCATCCAGCTATTGCTGGATGAACTTACCTCTTCCGATGAAATTGACTACGCAAAAGTGACTAATGTCAAAGGCAACACCATGGGTGAATCCGGTTTCGCTGGCTGGAGAACAGGTGTAGAGCAGGTCGCCAGCCAGGGGTTGATGATGTTCACCAACAACATTCAAATCGATAACGAAACCGTCGGTACTCTGCATTTGGGGTTCAGCACGACACACATCATGAAGCACATGGAAAATCAAAAATTCACACTGTTAAAACGTGAAGCACTGGTTATTTTACTCATTGCACTCGGTGAATTTTTAGCCCTGTCCTACATCATTGTTCGTCCTGTTGGAAAAATTACCGATTATTTGCGCAGCAATGTGGATGACAGTGGAAAACTCGTCGGCAACATCCCTCTGGTCAGTAATGATGAGTTTGGTCAGCTGGCTCACCAGTTTAATGCCTTGAGCAAACAGCTCAATGAAGCGAACGACAAACTGCACTCTAAAATTGAGTCTGCCGATAAACGCTTACTGAAAGCCAATCAGCAACTCAAACAACTTAACAATGAATTTAAACTGCTCTCCATTACTGATCCACTCACCGGCCTGTTTAATCGTCGCCATTTTGACGAACTAATGGAAGCCGAAGTTGGTTTGAGTAATCGCCACGGCAACCCCAACAGCATTTTACTTATCGATATTGATTCTTTTAAAGCCATCAACGACACCTACGGTCATTACGTCGGCGATCTTGTACTCAAGTCAATAGCGCGCACTTTGCAGAAAAATCTGCGGCATACCGATGCTATTTGCCGGATTGGTGGAGAAGAATTTGCCGTGCTCTGCAAACGAACCGATAAACCAGGAGCAATGGAAACTGCAGAAAAACTCCGCGCTGCTGTTGAAACCACACTCCTGGTACCCGAAACCGACAGCGAACTCACAATCACCATAAGTATTGGTGTCGCCAGCATTCCCTACCAGGCAAAAAACACAACACCTGAACAACTTTACAAAGATGTCGATACAGCAATGTACTACAGCAAAAATAACGGGCGAAATCGCATCACCCACATTACCGACCTGCATCAGGAAGACTCTACCACCGAACTCACAAACCGCATGAACAAAGAAGGATAAAGTCATGAAAGCAAATACTATCGTTATCAGCGTACTATTTAGTGCACTGACACTGCCACAGGCTGCATTTGCCGACATCAGCACCAATAAAGAACTACTGTTTGGTTCCGTGGCCATGGATATTCCCGCCGTAATGCACAAACGGCTGAAACCACTAACGCGCTATTTGAGCGAAAAACTCAATCGCCCCGTATCATTGAAATTGTCCCCCAACATGGGTGCTGCCATCAAGGAAGTGGCCGATAAAAATGTCGACCTGGCTTACCTCACTCCAGTGGCGTATCTCAAGGCTCACGCCAGAGGTGGCGCAAAAATCGTTGCCAAAACAGTGACCAAAGGCAAAGCCTCCTTTCAGTTAATGATCGTTGTCAAAAAAGACAGCCCCTACAAAACCATTGCGGATCTCAAAGGAAAAACCTTTGCCTTTGGCGACAAACGAGCCCTGTTACAACGTGCCGTAGTAGTGGGTGCTGGTATCAACATGGAAGACTTTTCTGATTACAAATTTATTGGTCACTACGACAATATCGCCCGCGCCGTCGTCAATGGTGATTTTGATGCTGGCATCCTGAAAGACACCATGGCATTTGCATGGCAAGGTAAAGGTAAAGGCTTGCGCATACTCGCCGAATCACCCGCACTACCACCCTACAATATTGCCGCCAGTGGCGACATCGACGATGACACACTTGCCAAACTCAAGGATGCTTTTTTAAATCTTGACAAAAATAACCCGATGCATTTGCAAGTTATCAAAGCCGTGGATAAAAAATATGATGGTTTTGCTGCTACCAGTGACGCGGAATATGACGTAGTGCGTGAGCTGATCAAACCTTTCAACAAATAGTCAACTTTTTAACCGAAAAAAGCCGCAGATTTGCGGCTTTTTTATTGATCGGTGCAATTCTGGCACAATTCTGTGCGCAACTACGGAATATGTTCCAGATCATCGCCTTCTTTTTCCACAGGCATCAAGTCTTCTTTGCTGATACCCAGACCCAATGCACTGGCACTGGCCACATAAATCGATGAATAAGTGCCTACAACCACACCAATAATCAACGCCGTCGCAAAACCATGAATTAACTCGCCACCCACAACAAACAATGCAACCAATACCAGCAAGGTAGTAACAGATGTCATCATGGTGCGCGACAGCGTCTGGTTCAATGAAGCATTAACGATATCGACACTGGTTCCTTTGCGCATCTTGCGAAAATTCTCCCGAATGCGGTCAAACACTACAATAGTGTCATTCAGCGAATAACCGATAACCGCCAGGAGCGCCGCCAACACCGTCAGGTCAAAACTCAACTGAAACAGGGAAAACACCCCCAGGGTAATCACCACATCGTGCACCAAGGCTGCAACCGAACCAATAGCAAAGCGATATTCAAAACGAAAACCGACATAAATCAGGATGCCTATCAACGCATAAATCATCGCCAGGCCACCATCATTGGTCAGTTCTTCACCCACTTGCGGGCCGACAAATTCCACCCGACGCATTTCCACTTCATCTTCTTCAACACTGCGCAAGGCCGACATAACGGTGGTACTGATATCAGCATTGCTCTTGCCTTCCTGTGGGGCGATGCGTATCAAAATATCTTTTGAGGTGCCAAAATGTTGTGCCACCGCCTCGGGAAACCCCGAAGTCTCCAGAGTCG
Source organism: Gammaproteobacteria bacterium (assembly GCA_013151355.1). Classification (GTDB taxonomy): domain Bacteria; phylum Pseudomonadota; class Gammaproteobacteria; order SZUA-152; family SZUA-152; genus SZUA-152. The sequence goes on along the minus strand of JAADIL010000159.1, from coordinate 5,592 downwards.
AACGCACAATAGTCAGATCCACCGGATGACTGTAACCCAGCTCAATCAAGGTACCTCCGGTAAAATCCAGGCCAAAATTCAACCCGCGCGTTGCCAGTGAGCCAATGGAAATCAGAATCAACAACGCCGAAAACGTCACCGCCATCGTGCGTTTGCTCATAAAATCAAACGTAGTAGGTTTTTTAAACAGTTGCATGATGCATTCCTGGAATGAATAAATGCGAAGTTAACGAAACAACATTAACAGGCTAAATCGACAATTTTTCTACACGACGATTACCGTACACCAAATTCACCACCGCACGTGTACCTACGATCGCTGTAAACATGGAAGTGATAATGCCAATGGACAAAGTAATCGCAAACCCCTTAATGGGCCCGGTGCCAAAACCAAACAGAACCAATGCTGCAATCAGGGTAGTGATATTGGCATCAGCAATGGTGGAAAGGGCCTTGGCATAACCGGAATTAATCGCTGCCTGGGGGCTGATACCGTTACGCAACTCTTCACGAATACGCTCAAAAATAAGCACATTGGCATCCACCGCCATACCCACAGTAAGTACGATACCGGCAATACCCGGCAACGTCAGGGTTGCCTGCAACATGGACAATACCGCGATAATGACTACCAGATTAAACGCCAGCGCCATATTGGCCACCAGACCAAAGCCACGATACCACACGGCCATAAACACCAGCACCAGCACAAAGCCGATCACCACCGAGGCAAAACCCTGATCAATATTATCCTGCCCCAGGCTCGGGCCAATGGTACGTTCTTCAACAATTTCGATGGGTGCAGCCAGGGCACCGGCACGTAACAGCAAGGCCAGGTTATGTGCTTCTTTGGTGCTGTCGAGACCGGTAATCTGGAAACGTTTGGAGAGCTGCTCCTGGATACGCGCAGTGTTGATCACCTCTTCTATGATACGTCGCGTTTTTACCGGCACGCCATCCACAATACGTGTCTCGGTTTTCCTCTCGATAAAAACCACCGACATGAGTTTTTTCACATTTTCGCCGGTGACTTTACTGAAAATGCCCGCACCCTTGCCGTCTAACGTGATATAGACTGCCGAGCCGCCACTTTGTTGGTCCAGACCGCTGGAAGCATCGATGATGTAATCACCCGTGAGCATCACACGATTTTTCAACAGCGCATGTCCACCTTCACGCTTGGGATATAACTTCAGCCCGGCAGGAATACGCCCCGTTCGCGCAGCCTCTTCGGCATCGTGCGTTTCATCGGTCAGACGGAATTCCAGGGTCGCGGTGGCACCGAGAATTTCCTTGGCGCGCGCCGTATCCTGTACACCCGGCAACTGCACAACAATGCGATCATCGCCCTGCTGCTGAATAACCGGTTCAGCCACACCCAGTTCGTTAACACGATTACGCAGTGTGGTGATGTTTTGCTTTAACGCCAGCTTGCGGGTTTCACGTTTTTCTTTTTCTTCCAGGCGAGCCAACATGAAGAAACCATCCTCGCGGTCTTCATCGTCGATGCTCAGATCAGGATACTCCTTTTCCAGCAAACGCTCTGCTTCGTCGCGTGCCTCTGCTGATCTGAATTTTACTTCTACCGAGCTATCACCATCCTTGCCAACATAGCGGCCAATTTTGACGTAACGTACTTTGTTTTCCCGCAGCAGACCACGGAAATCACTGATGTAACGCTCTTCTGCCTGATGCACTGCCGCGTCAACATCCACTTCCATCAGAAAGTGTACGCCACCCCGCAAATCCAGCCCCAGATACATGGGCGCAGCATTCATGGCCCGTAACCAGTCCGGGGTACGCGGTGCCAGATTCAGGGCCACCACATAGCCACGACCCAGCCCCTCTTTCACGACATCCTTGGCCGTCAGTTGTGCGTCGGTATTGGTAAAACGTACCAGGATTTGCTCATCAGCCAGCAGAATGCTGTTAAAAGGCACATCAGCGTCCTGTAATAATTTGCGCACTTTTTCCTGAGTGCTGATATCCACGGCCGTATTACGGCTGGAGGAAACCTGCACGGCAGGATCTTCCCCATACAGGTTCGGCAGCGCATACAAGGTGCTGACACCCAGCACAACAATAAGGAGCAGGTATTTCCAGGCAGGATACTGATTCAACATGGCGGGTTATCCGTTGAGTTTTTAAGCAAAAAAGAGAAACAGAGGACGATCAGTCTGATTTTTTGCCCGAATTTTTGACTTCCGATTTCAGTGTACCCTTGGGCACCAGCGCGGAGACAGATTGCTTTTGCACTTTGACTTCCACTCCTTCGGCGATCTTTACGGTGAGAAAGCTCTCCCCCACATCGGTAACACGTCCCAGCAAACCACCGTTGGTTACAACTTCGTCACCCTTGTCCAGAGTTGCCACCATGTTTTTGTGCTCTTTGGCACGCTTGGCCTGCGGACGAATCAGCATGAAGTAAAACAGTACAAAGATCAGCAGCAATGGCAACATGCCCATCCAACCACCATCTTGCGGAACCGCATCTGCCGCAGCAGCGCCTTCAGCGAAGGCATCAGAAATGAAAAAACTCATGGACTATTTTTCCTTGTTTTCTATGTTAAACGAACAACATGTGCCCGCAAAAATGGGCGCTATTATTACACACTCACGGGTTTTTGTGCGCGTTGTGCATAAAAGTCCGCCACAAACGTATCCAGACTCCCACTTGCAATGGCCTCACGCAAGCCACGCATCACCTCCTGGTAATAATGCAAATTGTGGATCGTATTAAGCCGTGCGCCAAGAATTTCACCTGTCTTGTCCAGATGGCGCAGGTAGCTGCGGCTGTAATTCTGACAGGTGTAACAGCCGCAGGTTTCATCCAGTGGCCGGGTATCGAGCTCATGACAGGCATTGCGGATTTTCAACACACCTTCGCGGGTGAAAATATGGCCATTACGGGCATTACGGGTCGGCATCACGCAGTCGAACATATCTACCCCGCGCTGCACGGCCTCCACCAGATCCTCCGGCTTGCCCACGCCCATCAAATATCTCGGCTTGTCGGTGGGCAATAACGGCGTGGTGTGATCCAGCACCCGCATCATATCTTCTTTGGGTTCACCCACGGACAAACCACCGATGGCATAACCGTCGAAACCGATGTTTGTCAGCCCTGCTGCGGACTCTGCCCGCAAATCCTCGAACATACCACCCTGCACAATGCCGAACAGCGCATTGGGGTTGTCCGCATGCGCATCCTTGCTGCGCTGCCCCCAACGTAGTGACATTTGCATGGAATCCCGCACCTGCTGCTCATCCGCCGGATATGGCGTGCATTCATCGAAACACATCACGATGTCCGAACCCAGCGCTCGCTGCACCGCCATGGATTCTTCCGGCCCCAGAAACACCTTGTCACCATTGACTGGTGACCTGAAAGTCACACCTTCTTCGGTGATCTTGCGCATTTTGCCCAGACTGAACACCTGAAAACCACCAGAATCAGTAAGAATCGGTCCCTGCCAGTGCATGAAATCGTGCAAGTCACCGTGGGCCCGAATAACCTCGGTACCGGGGCGCAGCATTAAATGAAAGGTATTGCCGAGGATAATCTCCGCCCCCATGCCCGTGAGCTCTTCCGGGGTCATGGCTTTTACGGTGCCGTAAGTGCCCACAGGCATGAAGGCGGGTGTTTCCACCGTGCCACGGTCGAAAGTCAGGCGGCCACGGCGGGCGGGGCCGTCGGTGTTGAGGAGGTTAAATTTCATGGGAAAAACGACAAGCAGCTATTTTTTATATTATTGGTCATTCCTGGCAGCCCACAGTGATGGTTGCAACTCCACACCCATAAAAGGCTGCAACGGGTGTTTTTCCTGATGCACACATAACGCATCAAGAACCTGGGAAATTACATTTTTGTTCAGCACAGGTCGGTCATGGCTTTTGTTCTCATAAAGGCTAATAAAGTCAGGATCAAAGTCTTCCAGATTTTCATAGATATATTTTGCCAAACGACTGGAAAACCCCGCACCATATTTTTCTCTGTACCTGAACGCCTTAACGATATTGCCCATCGGGTTTGGGTTGTTTTCCAGATTAATATCCAGCAACCCAGTATTAATATGATCAAGATAACCGTCTACCGCCAATATGGTGCCATCTCCAACGTTGTAGACAATGCCATCCCAGTCAAAAAATGTTGTCTTGCAAAGATCAGCGAATGAACCGTCTTCCACATAACCCTTTTTAAAGGCCCATGTGGATTTCAGTGGCCATATATCCACTTCCCACCGGGAAAGCTTCAAGCGATAACCTCCAAATTTGTTTTGGACGGGCTTCCAGGGTTGAAGAAAAGCATCCAGTTCATCTTCTTTATCAGTATCAATAACGAGATCTATATCTGAATCAAACCCGTCATTCCCCAGCAAGCTCAAATCTCTTAACATGCCTCCAAAAATGACGACTTCTCCAAGCTCCTGAAGCTGATCAAGAAGAGCTGCTACTTCTTGCCTCCCAAATTTAGAGGAAGAAAGAAAATAACTAACCTTCTTTTTCAAATCAGATATTTTCTTTATTTTTTCCCGGGACATAATATTGCTTTAATTCATCATAGAGGGACAGCGCAAAAGAATCCGTCAGCCGACGAACGGGAGTCGAAAAAAGTATTCTGTCGTAATCTCTTTCTATTTGAGTCCGAACTTCTGACGGTTTACATTCTTCAACCTCTTGAGCCCGAGTTTCCTTCGGTTTTCTTCTTTCGCTATTTAACAGCTGCGCCCAGTCCAACATCACAAACTCCCTTTGTGTGTGCGCGCTGTAAAAGCACAATCACATATTGTCCAAAATAGCGTTTTTCACTGCTTCCATAGTGGCATCCACGGTCACCATCACACCGCTGTCACTGCACTGTTTAATAGCAGTATCCGGGTCTTTCAGGCCATTGCCGGTCAGCGTGCAAACAATTTTCGAACCTTCGGGAATTTTGCCGGACTTGATGTCGCGCATAGCACCGGCCAGCGAGGCGGCAGAGGCGGGCTCGCAAAAGATGCCTTCTTTTTCCGTAAGCAGTTTTTGCGCAGCGAGGATTTCCTCGTCACTGCATTCATCGAACCAGCCTTCGGATTCTTCATGTACCTTCCAGGCTTTGTCCCAACTTTGCGGGTGGCCAATACGAATGGCGGTGGCTACGGTTTCGGGATTGTCCACCATTTCACCTCGCAGGAAAGGTGCGGAACCGCTGGCCTGATAACCCACCATGCGCGGGCGATTGTTGACGATGCCATTTTCGTGATATTCGCTATACCCCATCCAGTGCGCAGTGATGTTGCCTGCATTGCCCACGGGCAGACAGTGGTAGTCCGGTGCTGCACCCAGTTCTTCGACAATTTCGAAGGCGGCGGTTTTCTGCCCTTGCAGGCGGAAGGGGTTGATGGAGTTAACAATGGTGACCGGCGCGTGCTCGGCCACGTCCTTGACGATTTGCATACCGACATCGAAGTTGCCTTTGATCTGGATGATCACCGCGCCGTGCATCATGGCCTGAGCCAGTTTGCCCATGGCAATTTTGCCTTCGGGAATCAACACGTAAGCAGTGATCCCTGCGCGTGCTGCATAGGCTGCGGCTGCGGCAGAAGTGTTGCC
>JAADIL010000228.1 GCA_013151355.1 Gammaproteobacteria bacterium | reverse complement strand
GTGTGGACAAAAAATCCTCTGCGTTTAAACCGGCTCCACCTTTAATATCATGCCATCAGCGCTGATGACTTTTACTTTTTCATCTTTTTTGCAGTCCGGGCCGCTGACCTGCCAATATGAATCATCGACATGAATTTTTCCATAACCGTCTATGATGGGTTCGACCAACGTAAACACACGTCCGACATATTGTGTTGTTCGTGTATTCAGAGTGTTGTCTTCAGATTCGGTGGGGTGTTTACGCAAGCGGACGCGCCACAGGGCGATGCTTACAACGGAAATCACCGAAAATAACAGCAGTTGTGACTCCCAGTTTATATCGGGCCATATCCAGAGAACAAGACCAACCACGCCAGCCGATACACCCAGCCACAGGAAAAAGGCACCGGGTATAACGACTTCCAGAATGATGAGCAGGATGGCCAGTATCAGCCAGTGCCAAAAATCAACGGAGTCCATCATCACTTGCTACTCCTGTTTTGCATTTTTGAGCAGGTCGGCTACGCCACCGATAGCGCCAATGACTCCGCTGGCCTCCAGTGGCATGAAGACTATTTTCGAGTTTTCTGCGGTACCGATTTTTTCCAGTGACTCAATATAACGTTGTGCGACAAAATAGTTGATGGCATTAAGGTCACCGGCGGCGATGGCTTCGGATACCATTCGGGTAGCATTTGCTTCGGCCTCGGCCAGTCTTTCACGGGCTTCGGCATCACGTTTGGCGGCTTCCAGGCGACCTTCTGCTTCGAGAATGGCTGCTTGTTTTTCACCCATGGCCCGTTCAATTTCGGCCTGTTTTATGCCCTCTGCCTCCAGCACCACGGCACGCTTTTCGCGCTCGGCTTTCATTTGTCGTGCCATAGCGTGTTCAATATCCGCAGGTGGTTTGATATCTTTTATTTCCACACGGGTAACTTTGACGCCCCAGGGGTTGGTGGCTTCGTCAATGACGCTTAACAGGCGGGCGTTGATATCATCACGTTTGGAGAGCAGCTCATCCAGGTCCATGCTGCCCATCACGGTGCGTAAATTGGTGGTGCCCAGATTATGAATGGCATAAGTGAGATTGTTCACTTCATAGGAGGATTTTGCAGCATCCATGATCTGATAATACAGTACCCCGTCAACAGTAGCTGTTGCATTGTCTTTGGTGATGATCACCTGACGATTGATGTCCAGCACCTGCTCCATCACGTTCACTTTGTTGCCTATCCTGTCAATAACGGGCACGATGATATGCAGGCCGGGGTGTAATGTTCGGGTGAATTTGCCGAAACGTTCCACGGTAAAGCGGTGTCCCTGGGTCACAACTTTCACGCCGGAAAAAATCAGCGCAATGGCCAAGCCGACCAGAATCAGCGCAAAGACACCAAAACCAAATTCGAAATCTGGCATGTTAATCTCCTGTGATAAAACGATGTAACCAAGGATAGTATACAGATCTTCAGGTATCGAGGAACGGGTCACCTGGAAACGGGGGATTGTTGTGAATCGAAATTTTCATGGGTGAATTTTTATGACGGATGTTGTCGATGCAAAAACCAGAAGCAGAATGATGTCTGGTATTCGGGGAAAGAACACGAAGCCGGAATTATTGATTAGAAGAGGATTGCATCATCACGGGTTTCGTTTTCGGCTGCATGACACCAAACTGGCAGGAAAGCCTGATATTGTTCTGAAGAAATACCATGCGGTTGTGTTTATTCATGGTTGTTTTTGGCACAGGCACGAATGCCACTTGTTCAAGTGGCCAAAAACCCGACCAGAATTTTGGCGAGATAAAATAAATGGTAATTATGAAAATGACCAAAAGGTGATGAAGTCTCTGGCGGAATCGGGTTGGCGTATTTGTACCGTTTGGGAGTGTGCTGTCAAAGGTGCAAACAAGGATATTCCGTCTGTTGTCAATCAGGTGGCTGACTGGCTCAAAAATGAGGACAAAACTCTGGAGATTTCAGGGTGAAAAAAGGGTATTTGTCACAGTATTCTCCACCTGATTTGAAGAGTTGTGGATAATGGAGGAAACACGCACAATGCTGAAAATTATTTTCAGGACAGGATTTTGCCGCTTTTAATTTCTCGTTTAGCCAGTGCCGTGGTGGTAATTTTCGGTGTGTTGGTGCTGGTGTTTTTGCTGATCCATCTGGTGCCGGGTGATCCGGTGGAGGTGATGTTGGGTGAGTCGGCACAGGCGGCGGATCGTGAAGCGTTGCGGCAATCGCTGGGGCTGGATCAACCGCTGCTGTCGCAATTCATGACTTACCTTGGCAACATCGTGCAGTTTGATTTCGGCACTTCACTGCATTCCAAACGCCCCATTCTCGATATCTTGCTGGAGCGTCTGCCTGCCACACTGGAGCTTGCGCTGGCGGCTTTGCTTGTTGCGATACTGGTGGCTTTTCCGCTGGGCGTGATGGCAGCGGTGAAAAAGGATTCGGCCTGGGATCACGGTGCGATGGCGGTGTCGTTGTTAGGTGTCTCGGTTCCCAACTTTTTGATGGGGCCCATATTGATTTTGGTGTTTGCGGTGTGGCTGGGCTGGTTTCCGGTGAGTGGGCGCGACGGGTTGGGCTCGCTGGTGTTGCCAGCGATTACCCTGGGCACGGCCATGGCATCGATTCTCTCGCGCATGGTGCGGGCGACCCTGCTGGAAGTCCTGGGCGAGGATTACATTCGCACCGCTCGCGCCAAGGGGCTGGGGCCACGCGCAGTGATCTGGCGACATGCACTGCGCAATGCACTGTTGCCGGTTATTACGCTGCTGGGTCTGCAACTGGGTGCGTTGCTGGCGGGCGCAGTGATTACCGAGGCGGTGTTTTCCTGGCCAGGCATTGGTCAGTTGGTGATTGAAGCGATTCAACGCCGTGATTACCCGGTAGTGCAGGCCTGTGTGCTGTTGATCAGTTTAACTTATGTGTTGGTGAATACGCTTACTGATGTGGCTTATGGCTGGTTTGATCCGCGCATACGCACGGGGGCTTCGGCATGAGCAATGCCGTCATACTGAAACAGCGGCGATTTAGTGTAGCCAGCATATTGGGCCTGTGGTTGCCGCTGGCGGTGATTGTGCTGTGGGCGCTGGTGGCGCTCACTGTTTCCTTTTTACCGTTGGCACCGGATCAGGTTGTACTGGAACATATCCTGTTGCCACCGGGTAGTGAGCTGTGGCTGGGGGCTGATGATCTTGGGCGTTCGTTGGCAGAGCGAACGCTGGCCGGGGCACAAACGTCATTTGTCGTTGCACTGTGGGTGGTGCTGGTGTCTGCGGTTGCCGGAACGGCCATTGGTACGTTCAGCGGTTACCTCGGCGGCCGTTGGGATTTGCTGGTGGTGCGTATCATTGATATTTTTCTCGCTTTTCCCGGCATCCTGCTGGCTATTGCATTGGCTGGCATCCTTGGCCCCGGTATTGAGAATGTGGTGATTGCACTGAGTGTGGTGGGCTGGACAGGCTATGCGCGACTGGCGCGGGCGCAGGTGCTGAGCCTCAAACACCGCGAGCATGTACAGGCGGCCGTTGCGCTGGGTGCGGGCACGGGACGCATCGTGTTTGTGCATTTGTTACCGTTGCTGATGGCACCGTTGATCGTTGAGGCCAGCTTTGGTATTGCCGGTATTGTTATCGCCGAAGCGGGTTTGTCGTTCCTCGGGCTGGGTGTGCAACCGCCGGAGGCCTCCTGGGGCAGTATGATCCGCGATGGAGCGCGTTATTTGCTGGTGGCCCCGCACATGGTACTGATACCCGGTGTGGCCTTGATGCTGGTGGTGTTGTCGGTCAATCTGCTTGGCGACCGGTTGCGTGACAAACTGGATGTGCGTAACAGGAAATAGTGTGTAGGATGGGCACAAAAAAACGCATCCATCCTGCAAGAGGTTTCTAAAATTATGTCACTTGGTCCTGTTATGCTGGATCTCGCTGGTCTGGAGGTCAGCGAGGAAGAACACGAAATGTTATTGCACCCGCTGGTGGGCGGGGTGATTCTGTTTACGCGCAATTATGAATCGCCCGGGCAGCTGCAACAACTGGTGGCGAGTATTCATCGTTTGCGCGATCCGCATCTGCTGGTAGCAGTGGATCACGAAGGCGGGCGTGTGCAGCGTTTTCGTCACGGCTTTACCGGGTTACCCCCTGCCAGGGTATTTGGCGAAATTTTCGATGAAGATAAAAAGCGCGCCAAATATCTGGCTGAGATCTGTGGCTGGTTGATGGCGGCGGAACTGCGCGCGGTAGACATCGATTTCAGTTTTGCGCCAGTGCTGGATCTGGATTTTGGTGTGAGTACGGTGATTGCTGATCGTGCTTTTCACCGCAATCCCGAGGCTGTGGGTGAACTGGCTATTTCCTGGATGCTCGGTATGCGTCGTGCGGGCATGGTGGCTACGGGCAAACATTTTCCCGGTCATGGTGCTGTGGTAGCGGATTCTCACATTGACATGCCGGTGGACGAACGCAGTTTCGAGGATATTTATACAGAAGATGTAAAACCCTTTGCCCGGCTGGTGCGTGGTGGACTGGGTGGCATCATGCCGGCGCATGTGATTTATGCTGCGGTGGATGACAAGCCTGCCTGTTTTTCGTCGTACTGGTTAAAGGTTGTGTTGCGCGAACGCCTGGGTTTTCAGGGAGTGATTTTCAGTGATGATCTCACCATGCAGGGTGCGCATGTGATGGGCGATATCGTTGAACGTGGTCAGGCGGCACTGGCGGCAGGTTGCGATATGCTGCTGGTGTGCAACCATCCCGCAGAGTCGGCACGGCTACTGGATAATCTGGAGGCGCACGATGATCCTGTTGCCCATGTGCGCCTGGCCCGGTTGCATGAGCGGCATAATATTGACAGGGAATCCCTGTTGCGGGACCCGGCCTGGCAAAAAGCGGTGTTGGTGGCCGGTGAATTGCGGGGGCA
>JAADIL010000047.1 GCA_013151355.1 Gammaproteobacteria bacterium | reverse complement strand
ACAATGATGTCCAGATCATCGTATTTCACTTCCCAGTCAAAGGCTGCGTGAATTGCTTCTACCCTGGCAATCAGCTGCGGTGGATCACCGGCCCGACGGGGTTCTTCGACGATGTTGAGAGCTTCTCCATGCACCCGCTCGACAGAATCCAGCACTTCGCGCACGCTGTAGCCGTGGCCATAACCGCAGTTCAGCGTAGTGGAGTCACCGCCTTTGCGCAGGTAAGCCAGAGCGGCGAGATGCGCGCTGGCGAGATCTTCCACATGGATATAATCGCGGATGCCGGTACCGTCCGGAGTGGGGTAGTCGGTGCCGAAAATGCATATTTTGTCACGCTTGCCCAGAGCGGTTTCGCAGGCTACCTTGACGAGCAGGGTCGCCTCCCTGGTGGATTGCCCAATGCGACCCTCGGGGTCGGAGCCCGCAACGTTAAAATAACGCAGGGCAACGTGGCGCAGGCTGGTGGCGAAAGAGAGATCTTTGAGCATTTGCTCGGTCATCAGCTTGGAACTGCCGTAGGCATTGATGGGAGCCGTGGGCGTATCTTCGGTGACCTGATCCACGTCGGGAATGCCGTACACGGCAGCGGTGGAGGAAAAGATGAAATGCTCTACACCGGCAGCCGAGCAGCACTCCAGCAGGTTACGTGAATGACAAGTATTGTTTCCGTAATATTTTAACGGGTTGGAGACAGATTCCGGAACGATGGTATGAGCGGCGAAGTGCATGACCGAGCCAATATTGTGCTCTTTCAATATGCGTGAAACCAGCTCCCGGTCACCGGTATCACCAATGATCAGCTCACCGGACAACACGGACTCTCTGAATCCCGTGGAGAGGTTGTCCAGTACCACCACGGTTTCACCGGCTTCGCCAAGCTGGCGCACTACATGGCTGCCAATATAACCGGCGCCGCCGGTGACCAGAATCGCTTTTTTTCGGGACATGATGAAATTTCCAAATATAGGATGAGTTGTGCGCAGGCTGTATTTTGCCGCGTAGTCTATACCCAAAGCAATCAGGATTCATCCGCGATTGTCCCGAATAACAAAGCTCAATAACATGGTGAATCCATACGAAATAGGGTAGTATCTCGCCCGCTCGCGGGGCTGGGCCTGGTAGCTGGCTCGCGACACAGAAATTTTACATTAACTTACCAGGAGACACAGGAGATACACATGTCTTTGGATGCAACAGAGAAAGAAGTAATCGTTAAAAAATATGCTCGTGGTGATGCCGACACGGGTTCCCCGGAAGTACAGGTTGCGTTGTTGTCTGCGCAAATCGATGACCTTTCCGGTCATTTCAAAACACATATCCATGATCACCATTCACGCCAGGGTCTGTTACGCATGGTGAGTCGTCGTCGCAAGTTGTTGGATTATCTCAAAAATAAACACGTCGAGCGTTACCGTGAGCTGATTTCACAGCTTGGCCTGCGTCGCTAAATGATGCTTTTGCCGCCTGCGAATACGCTGGCGGCAATCGCTGAAAACAACACCAGAACAACTCTTGAGGAATTTTTCAAAAATGGCGATTAAAAAAGTCGTACAGTTTGGCGAGCACACACTCACGATGGAAACGGGTGAAATTGCCCGCCAGGCGGGTGGTGCGGTGATGGTAAGCATGGGCGATACCTCAGTGTTCGTGACTTGCGTTGCCCGTAAAAAAGCAGAACCGGGCCGGGATTTTTTTCCGCTGACGGTTAATTATCAGGAACGCACGTATGCTGCGGGTAAAATTCCGGGTGGTTTCTTCAAGCGCGAGGGACGCCCGAGTGAAAAGGAAACATTAACCAGCCGTTTGATTGATCGTCCGTTACGCCCATTGTTCCCCAAAGGTTTTGTTAACGAAGTACAGGTGATCGCCACGGTTATGTCCCTGGATCCTGAAATTGATCCCGATGTGCCCGCCATGATTGGTGCCTCTGCTGCGGTAAGCCTGTCCGGTGTGCCGTTTGCCGGGCCTATTGGTTGTGCCCGCGTGGGTTATGTTGACGGCCAGTATGTACTGAACCCTTCAGCTACCGCATTGGAAACCTCGCAACTGGATTTAGTGGTTGCGGGTACCAATGATGCTGTGTTGATGGTGGAATCTGAAGCAGCGGAATTGGCCGAAGAGGTGATGCTGGGTGCGGTGACTTACGGTCACGAGCAGTTACAAACAGTGATTACTGCCATTAGCGAACTGGTCGCCGAAGCAGGCACTGTTGCCTGGGAGTGGGTTGCGCCAGAAAATAATGAAGCACTGGCCAGTGCCGTGGCAGCAGCAGGTGAGTCCGCATTGAATGCGGCCTATCAAATCAGTGACAAGCAGGAGCGTTACGCCGAGTTGAATGGTTTGCGTGCCAGCATTGTTGAGCAACTGTGTCCCGCAGATGATGAAAGCACTTATGCTATTGGTGACGTAAAAGACGCCATCAGCAAACTGGAAAAAAGCGTGGTGCGCGGTCGTGTACTGGCGGGTGAATTACGTATCGATGGTCGTGATACCCGCACGGTGCGCCCGATTGCAGTGAAAACCGGCATATTGCCACGCACCCATGGTTCGGCTTTGTTTACTCGTGGTGAAACCCAGGCCATCGTAGTCACGACGCTGGGTACCGCGCGTGATGCACAGTTGATCGATGCCATTGAAGGTGAGCGCCGTGAGCACTTTATGTTGCATTATAACTTTCCCCCTTATTGCGTTGGTGAAACCGGTTTTGTAGGTAGTCCCAAGCGTCGCGAAATTGGCCATGGTCGTTTGGCGAAACGTGGTGTGGCTGCGGTAATGCCGAGCATTGATGATTTTCCGTATTCCATCCGTGTCGTGTCTGAAATCACCGAGTCCAACGGTTCCAGCTCCATGGCCTCTGTTTGTGGTTCAAGTCTGTCCATGATGGATGCCGGTGTGCCGCTGAAGGCACCGGTTGCCGGTATTGCCATGGGCCTGATCAAGGACGGTGACAAGTTTGCGGTGTTGAGTGACATTCTGGGTGACGAAGATCACCTGGGTGATATGGACTTTAAAGTGGCCGGTACGGCAAACGGCATCACCGCACTGCAAATGGATATCAAGATCACGGGTATTACCAGCGAGATCATGAAACAGGCGCTGACTCAGGCTGGTGATGGTCGTCTGTTTATCCTTGATGAAATGAACAAGGTCATCTCGGAAGCCCGTGAAGAAATGTCACAGTTTGCACCGCGTTACCTCACCATCAAAATTCACCCGGACAAAATCCGTGACGTGATCGGCAAGGGTGGCGCGACCATCCGTTCCATCACCGAGCAAACCGGCGCAGGCGTAGATATCGAAGACGACGGTACCATCAAGATTTCCTCTGTTGATAACGCTGCGGGTGAGCAGGCACTGAAATTGATCGAACAGATTACCGCCGATGTTGAAGTGGGTGTGATCTATGAGGGCAAGGTTGCCAAACTGATGGACTTTGGTGCTTTTGTGACCATCCTGCCGGGTAAGGACGGGTTGGTACACATTTCACAAATTTCCGAAGAGCGTGTTGAAAATGTGAGCGACAAGCTTTCCGAAGGTGACATCATCAAGGTGAAAGTGCTGGAAATTGACAAGCAGGGCCGTATTCGTTTGAGCATGAAGGCGGTTGATGCAGAGTAAAGACGCTGTGCTGCTGATTTGAGTTATACGATGAAAAGGGGCCGCTGGCCCCTTTTTGTTATTCTTTTTTGGTAAACTTTTAGTCAAAGATCGAAAAAATTTATTTCCCCTTAAATGAGCCAAAAAATGAACCAAAAAATTAAAACAGTAGTATTTCCCGTCGCGGGTCTGGGCACGCGTTTCCTGCCAGCCACCAAAGCTAATCCCAAAGAAATGTTGCCAGTGGTGGATAAGCCGCTGATTCAGTATGCCGCAGAAGAAGCTATTGCCGCAGGCATTACTGAACTGGTATTTGTGACCAGCAGCAGCAAGCGTGCTATCGAAGACCATTTTGACCGGAATTTTGAGCTGGAGAGTACACTGGAAGCGCGCGGCAAAAACGATCTTTTGGCGGATGTGAGAGGCATCCTGCCAAAGGGTGTGAATTGCGTTTACATACGCCAGCCCGAAGCACTGGGTCTTGGCCATGCGGTTTTGTGTGCAAAAAACGTAGTGGGAAATAACCCTTTTGCGGTCATTCTGGCTGACGACCTGATTGATGATGACAATTCAGGTTGTCTCTCACAGATGACAGCTTTGTATGATGAATACCAATGCAGCCTGCTTGGCGTTGAGCGCATTGACCCGGACAATACGGATAAATACGGCGTGGTGAAAACGGCCGCAAGCGAAACCCGCATTGGTAAAATCGAGGAAATTGTTGAAAAACCTAAACCGGATGTAGCGCCATCCAACCTGGCTGTAGTAGGGCGTTATATTTTATCGCCACGAATTTTTGACATACTGGAAGGCACCGGTAAAGGCGCGGGTGGTGAAATTCAACTGACGGACGCCATTGCCGGATTACTTGCAGAAGAGGATGTACTGGCTTACGAATTTAAAGGCAAGCGTTACGACTGTGGTAGCAAACTGGGTTACCTGACGGCCACGGTAGAGTATGCGTTAAAACATCCGACCCTGAGAAAAGATTTTCTGGGGTATCTGCGTGGTTATTGTTTACCAGAAAAATAAGCGGCGCAGGGTGGCTATGTTTTTTGCCCACGCGGATATATGGAATTACCTGATAAATAAAAACATGAACCACGAAATACACGAAAATAGAATTCAAATGTGAATTAAGTGCTGATGTTACGCAGGCCTTAGATTGTAGGGTGGGCACGTAGTTTGTGCCCACGCGGTAATTCCACATATCCGCGTGGAAAAACATGCCCACCCTACACTACGGATGTTATTACGTGCCCATTCCTTACGCACTCGAATAACGAATCAATGATTGACGGTTTTTATGTGACGTCATAACCCGTATTCGGATTGAAGTCGGCGTAACATCAATTATACAATTTTGCATCTCTGCTTCACCGCCTTTACCTGAAGCATTTGGTGTCGCCCGTTCTTCAGCCGTAGGGTGGGCACGTAGTTTGTGCCCACGCGGTAAAATTCCACATATCCGCGTGGGCAAAAAAACATGCCCACCCTACACTACTATTCCTGCACTTTTGTTCAATCAGAACGAACAAATACAGACTAAATATGAGCGCCAGATCGGGATCTGATTGCGTGCACGTCCCTAATCTCTATGGGTTCAATTCCCCGCAGCTTGCTGCGAATACCGTCATTCTGGCGCAGGCCAGAATCCAGAGGTTGAAACCCCTGGACACCAGTCTTCGCCGGTGTGACGTTAATACCCCGTCAGCTCTTGCTGCGGGGTCGTTTATTACGTCCGGTAGAGGTGAGGTACAAACCCCGGCATTTTCATAACACGGAGCGGGAATATTTTTTGGCTTTGAATATTGAAATGAATTTGTTTGTGGTGTCCATGGAACATGGCTTTGGCGACAGCTTGTTGTTTTGGCACGTTGGGGTTCATAAAAAACATTCACCCCAACCTACGGAT
>JAADIL010000177.1 GCA_013151355.1 Gammaproteobacteria bacterium | reverse complement strand
ATTGGTGTGCGTACGGCCATTGCAGAGCAACGTACCTTAAGTCGGCATATTCGTGCCGTGGGCCGGGTCGCGTATAACGAAGAACGGTTATCCCGTCTGCATCCCAAAACCGAGGGTTGGATCAAGGAGCTGCGCATCGGCAAAACCGGTTCACCAGTCAAAAAGAATGACATCCTGTTAAGTATTTATGCGCCGCAACTGGTGGCCAGTCAGGAGGAATATCTGTTGGCAATGAAAAACAAGCAGGTCCTGGCAGACAGTCCTTTCGAAGAAATTCGTCAGGGAGCCATTGATTTGGCGAAAACGGCACGGGAACGTTTGGAATTACTGGATGTGGCAGAGCACCAGATTCGTGAGCTGGAACGCACGCACGAGATCAAAAAATATCTGCATATTCATTCACCCTTTACCGGTATCGCAATGAAGGTTGGGGCTCGTGAAGGACAATATGTTACCCCAAAAACGGAATTATATATGTTGGCCGACCTGTCCAAAATATGGGTGTATGTTGATGTTTACGAATATGAGTTGCCCTGGGTCACCGTTGGTGATCAGGTTGAAATGCAATTGACCGGTGTGCCGGGTAAAACGTTTACGGGCCGCCTTGCTTATATCTATCCCTATGCTGAGGCCAAAACCCGCACGGTCAGAGTGCGTCTGGTCTTCGACAACAAAGATCTGTTATTGAAACCCGACATGTTTGCCGAGGTGAGTATTGCTGCGAGTCGGCAGATTGATGCCGTGGTTGTGCCCGCCGAGGCTGTGGTGCGCTCAGGGACTCGCGAACAGGTATTTGTAGTACGTGGTGCCGGGAAATTTGAGCCGCGTGAAATCGAGATCGGTATCACTACCGACGGTGTCACCCAGGTGCTGACCGGCCTGAAAGTCGGTGAAGAAGTGGTGACCTCAGCTCAATTCCTCATTGATTCAGAGTCCAAGTTGCGTGAAGCGACCGCGAAAATGCTGGAGGTATTGAATGCGGGGCAGGGTGCTAGCAGTTCTGCCACTGTATCCGATGACATGTCCATGGATGATATGTCTATGGACGATATGTCGCCGGAAAAAGCGAAATAGGGGAACATAATGATTCAGAATATTATTAATGCCTCGTTGCGTGACAAATTCCTGGTACTGATTGCCACTGCGCTCATAGTGGTGGCCGGTATATTTCGCTGTCAAAAACACACCACTGGATGCCATCCCGGATCTTTCCGATGTGCAGGTGATTGTGTTTACCGAATACCCGGGGCAGGCACCGCAAGTGGTGGAAGATCAGGTGACTTATCCCTTGACCACAGCAATGCTGGCGGTACCCTCTGCCAAAGTGGTACGTGGTTATTCTTTCTTCGGATTTTCCTTTGTCTACATTATTTTTGAAGATGGTACCGATATGTACTGGGCCCGCTCACGGGTACTGGAGTATCTAAACTATGTTAGCTCTCGACTACCCAATGGACTGTCACCTTCGCTGGGGCCGGATGCCACAGGCGTCGGCTGGATTTACGAATATGCTCTGGTGGATCGCACCGGTAATCATGATCTGGCACAACTGCGCTCCTTGCAGGACTGGTATTTGCGCTATCCCTTGCAAACGGTACAGGGTGTTTCCGAAGTCGCCTCGGTAGGCGGTTATGTTAAACAATATCAGGTGGAGGTTGATCCCAATGCTCTGCTGGCCTATGGCATTCCGTTGTCCAAAGTAAAATATGCCATTCAACGTTCCAACAATGACGTCGGTGGCAAACTGGTAGAAATGGCCGAGACCGAATACATGGTGCGCGGTAAAGGCTACATTCGCTCCATTGCGGACCTGGAAGTCATTCCGGTGGGCGTCGATGCCAACGGCACTCCGATACGCCTGATGGATGTGGCCAATATTCAAATCGGCCCCGAGTTGCGGCGTGGCGTAGCAGAGTTGAATGGTGAAGGTGAAGTGGTTGGTGGCGTGGTGATTATGCGTTACGGTGAAAATGCCCTGGCCACCATCGAGCGTGTACGCGAAAAACTGGAAGAACTGAAAAGCGGTTTGCCGGAAGGCGTGGAGATTGTGCCGGTCTATGACCGTGGCGACCTCATCGAACGCGCCGTGAATAACCTGGCTGAGAAACTCATTGAAGAATCTATTGTGGTGAGTCTTATCTGCATCCTGTTTTTGTTGCATGTCCGTTCGGCACTGGTGGCTGTTATTAGCTTGCCTGTGGGTATTTTGATGGCGTTTATGGTCATGAAGTGGCAAGGCATTAATGCCAATATCATGTCGCTGGGTGGTATTGCCATTGCCATTGGAGCCATGGTGGACGGTGCTATCGTAATGATTGAAAACGCCCATAAACATCTGGAACACGCGGGCAACAAAAAGGGTCGGGAACTGACTCTGCCTGAACGCTGGGAAGCGATAGCCTCGGCCTCACGTGAAGTGGGGCCCGCGTTGTTTTTCTCACTGTTGATTATCACCGTATCCTTCCTGCCAGTCTTTACGCTTCAGGCTCAGGAAGGTCGTTTGTTTGCACCGCTGGCCTTCACCAAAACCTATGCCATGGCAGCAGCAGCCATTCTTGCGATTACCCTGGTGCCGGTATTAATGGGCTATTTTATTCGTGGCAGGATCATGCCCGAAGCTAAAAATCCGGTGAACCGTTTTTTGCATGCCATCCATGCACCGGTACTGCAAAAGGCCATTCACTGGCGTTGGTTGACGCTGCTTGTAGCAGGGACATTATTGCTGGTAACGGCCTGGCCGGTGAACAAGCTCGGTAGTGAATTCATGCCGCCGCTGGATGAAGGTGACATTCTGTATATGCCCACCACCTATCCGGGATTATCTATCACCAAGGCGAAGGAGATCCTGCAACAGACGGATAAAATCCTTTACACCTTCCCCGAAGTCCATCAAGTCTTCGGCAAGGTGGGGCGTGCCGAAACGGCCACTGATCCGGCACCACTGGCGATGATCGAGACTACCGTGCGACTCAAACCTCGATCTGACTGGCCGAACCCGGACAAAACCACCAGGGAATTGATGGCCGAGATGGATGCTGCTATCAAGTTCCCCGGTGTCGCCAATGCCTGGACCATGCCCATTAAAACCCGTATCGACATGTTGTCCACCGGCATCAAAACGCCGATTGGCATCAAGGTCAGCGGACCGGACCTCAACGTATTGGAGGCCGTGGCGGGTGATATTGAACGGGCTCTGAAAACCATGCCGGATACCTTGTCAGCCTTTGGTGACAAGGCAGCCGGTGGTTATTACCTGGACTTTGACATTGATCGTGTCGCGGCATCGCGTTACGGTCTTACCGTGGGTGACGTGCAGGACATTATTCAAAGTGCCATCGGTGGCATGAACGTCACGCAAACGGTAGAAGGACTGGAGCGTTATCCGGTCAACGTGCGTTATCCACGTGAGCTGCGTGACAATATGGAGCAGTTAAAGCGGGTATTGATTCCCACACCCACGGGAACGCAGATTCCGCTGGCGCTGGTGGCCGAGCTGAAACTGCGCCGCGGCCCACCCGCCATCAAGAGTGAAAACTCGCGGCCCAATGCCTGGGTTTATGTGGATATCAAGACCTCGGATATTGGTGGTTATGTGGCCAATGCCAAGGAAGTGGTGAAGGCTCAAGTGAAGATTCCAGCAGGTTACACCCTGGTATGGTCAGGGCAATTTGAATACATGGAACGTGCCGCCGAGCGTCTGCGTATCGTGGTGCCAGTGACACTGCTGGTGATCTTCCTGTTGTTGTTTTTTAACTTCCGCAATGTTTCGGAGCCACTGGTGGTCATGTTGTCCATTCCCTTCGGGTTGATCGGTGGTTTCTGGCTGATCTACTGGCTGGGTTTCAACATGTCAGTGGCCGTCGCGGTGGGTTTCATTGCCCTGGCGGGTGTGGCAGCGGAAATTGGTGTGCTGGTGCTGACTTTTATTGATCACGAAATCGCACGTCGTCGTCGTGACAAAGGAGGGCATTTGAATGCAAAAGAAATCATGGAGGCAGTGCACGCGGGAACCTCGGAACGTGTGCGTCCTATCGTGATGACCGCTACTGCCATCATCGCTGGTTTGCTACCCATCATGTGGGGCAGTGGCACAGGCTCCAGCGTCATGCAGCGAATTGCTGCGCCCATGGTGGGTGGCATGGCCACGGTGACCATTTTGAGCCTGCTGGTACTGCCGGTCATTTATGGCCTGGTGTTGCAGTTTCAGGAACGGCAACTGCGACGACAGACTGAAAAAAATAATATGGTCTGAATGTCACACATAACCGCCATCAAGCGGTTTTCTTCTTCTCCTCTTGAGGGGGAGAAGGTCGGGAGGAAGGATGATATCACCGAGTCTGATTCAACTCTTCACCCCAACCCTTTGAAGTATAAAAGAGATGGAATATTAACATTACCTATAAAGGAGAATGAAAGATGAAAAAATTGACACTGGTTCCGGTTCTTGCCACTTTGCTGATTTCCATGAGTGCCGTTCAGGCATCGGAAGGCCACGATCATGGCCATGATGACGATCACAGCAACATGAGCGGAATGAAACATGATGACCATCATGATGATCATGGTTCAGCCGGTCATGATGAAAAGGATATGTCACATAAAAAAGACGGCATGTTCCTGGTGAAAAAAGAGGTTGATGGTTACGATGTCAGTTTTCACATCATGAAGGCCAAAGCCGGTAAAGAAATGGGAGGTAGCCATGACTTTATGATCAAGGTAGAAAAGAATGGCAAGGCATTGGGCAATGTCACCATGAACACCAAGGTGGTGCATCCCGATGGTAAGGAAGAAAGCAAAAAAGTGATGAAAATGGGTGACTGGTATATGGCGGGTTACGACCTGGGTCATGAAGGAAAACATCAAATGATGATTCTCTTCAAAACCAAAGATGGTCAAAAACATAAAGCCGGAATTTATTATTAACCAGATATTACCAGGGTGCCATCGTCTGGCACCCTGTGTTTTCAGGAGCCGCTCATGAATTTTAGAAAAGTAACCGCCATTGTTCGCTGTGAATCCTGTGAAAAGGTTGAGCAGAAATTACAAAATCTCGGTGTGCATGGTTTCAGTATCAGCAAGGTAAAAGGTTATGGTGAATATGCCGACCTTTACAGCAATGACTGGCTGGTGACTCATGCCTGTATCGAGATATTTACCGAAGCGTCCAGGGCGGAAGAAATTGCCGAAGCTATTATGGAAGCCGCACATGTTGGTCTGGAAGGTGACGGGATTGTTGCCGTGCTGCCGGTTGAAAAACTTTTCCGAATTCGTACCCGTAGTGAATTCAAGCCCGGTGAAACGTAAGGGACGCGCACGAAATAATACTCACATTTAACGTATTACTTTCAGTGTTGTCCCGTCAAACCGGGTTAGAAAACCAAATTCCTGCGCTGACATTCGAATGTGAACGAAACCATTACTTAATGGTCGAACGATTTTCGGAGTAAATAATGATACAGCAGCCCGGACGAGCAGTATTTTATAGAAATTGCAATATCTGTATCTTCCGGAGAAAAATATAAGCCTGTTGGCCAAAGTGCCGATACAATGCAGACGGACAGTTGACTACCGGACAGTGTTACAGCAGAATTAACGCCGATGAAAAAATGTTTGATCTTTATATTGTTGCTGACCAGCTTGTGTTCCGGGTCGGCCTTTGCCTGGAATAAACACCCTGCGTCGATGTCAGGTCATGCGGTGGCTGCTGCTGTGGAGATGGCCGCAGGTCTGGGTCATGATCACTCCAACGATTTCTCCAAAGGCGGGTCGTACCCGGACGACCATTGCGGCCATGGTGCAGCACATCTGGTCGGAATTTTTTATGACGCTTCGCTGAAAGCGCTGAATATCGATCACAGCTACCGTGCTGTTGCGGTGTTTTCTTTACCTTCCCTGTATATCTCGCCGTTACTCCGACCTCCCATCGTTTAATCCTTCTGTTTTTTGTTTATGTGCCGCTGTGCCTGTTGCGGTGGTGCGTGCTTTCTTTGTAAAGAAATTCTTTGAAGGATTATTGTTGTTATGTTGTTAACACGTATTTTTTATGCGGGCGTTTGCATTTGTTTGTTGTTGCCGATGGCGACAGTGGCCGATGTTCGCATTTCTCCTGGCGTCAGTCGCGCCACTACCAGCAGTACCGGGACGGATAAAATTGATCCGGCATTGCCAGCATTTATCAAACAGGTCTGGGCAGAAAGTCCCGCGTGCAAGGGGCTCAGGCAAGAGTAGATGCCGCGCAGGCACGTAGCGACGGGGCAGACAGGCCATTGCACAATCCATCTCTGGGACTGGATGCCGAGCGTACGGATATCAACACCAGCATCATTGGTTTGACCCAAACGCTGGACTGGAGTGACAAACAGGGTGCATTGGTCAATATGGTGCATTGGTCAATATTGCCCAACAGGAACAGCAGGCTATTCAGGCTGCTTTTCAGGAAACCCGACGCAGTACGGCACTGGAAGCGCTCAATGCGCTAGTGGATTTTTCCACGGCTCGTGAAATGCAAAAACTGGCGAAGCATCGCATGCAATTGTCTGGTGGATACGGCAACACAACGCCAGGCCGCAGGCGATATGCAGGCACTGGATGTGGTATTGGCTCAGGTGGCGTACAGCGAGGCATTGATGACGCAGGCGGAGGCTGAAAGCGCATTGAGCGAAGCTGAGACGGCTTTGCAGGCAGTGAGTGGTTTGATGCAATCGCCATCACAATGGCCGTCGTTGCCCAGTGCGCTTGCGTTACCTTCCGCACAACAAACCGAGAGTGCGGCATTTGAAACCCTGCCAAAGCTGGTCATGTTGCGTAGCCGTGTGGAGGCAGCCAGGGCGCGGACCGGTCTGGCACAAAAAGCAGGGCGTATTGATCCTACATTAGGTATTCGAGCCGGTCGGGAAGACAGTGAAACGCTGTTGGGACTGAGTCTGGAAATCCCGCTTTTTGTGCGCAACAGCTTTAAGGCAGAGGCGCGTGCTGCCTCTCATGAGGCCATCGTTGAAGAGCAGGCGTACCGTGATGCTTATCGACGTGCCAGGGCTTATTTTGCCGGTGCGCTTGCGCGTTATCAAAATACCAGTCGTGCCTGGAGTGTCTGGCTGGCAGCAGGCCAACACGCTCAGCATGAGCAAATGAGTTTGCTGGATCAACTGTGGCAGGTGGGTGAATTAAGCGTCACGGATTATCTCATTCAGGCCAAACAAAATATCGATACGCA
>JAADIL010000105.1 GCA_013151355.1 Gammaproteobacteria bacterium | reverse complement strand
TCCAAACTGGCTTTCACGCACTATCCCTGGCTGATTTTTCTACTGAACGAACGTCATTTTAGCACGACCCCGGAATGCATATAGAGCCTAACTTTA
This sequence comes from Gammaproteobacteria bacterium, assembly GCA_013151355.1. Classification (GTDB taxonomy): domain Bacteria; phylum Pseudomonadota; class Gammaproteobacteria; order SZUA-152; family SZUA-152; genus SZUA-152. The sequence continues at coordinate 9,018 of JAADIL010000105.1, read as the reverse complement.
TACCATTGGCATCTCTGCTTCAGCCCGTCTTCGCCCGTTCTTCAATCACAAAAGCTCGAAATAGAACGACTATTCCTGCGCTTTTGTTCAATCAGAACGGAACACCAACACCAGGTGCTTTAGGCGAATACGGACCCAATCAGAGCACCACTTGTATAAGTTATTCAATTTCCATTCCTGAAGCGGATCAGTGACACTTACTGAAACCTTTGTCACACTACCCGTCCATGAAAATCATCCGCAACCTGCAAAACCTGAAATCCCGTCACCACGGCTGCGTTGCCACCATCGGCAATTTTGATGGTGTACACCTCGGTCACCAGGCTGTACTCGGCCAGTTGGCGGAAAAAGCTGACGAACTCAATCTGCCGCTCACTGTCGTTACCTTTGAGCCCCAGCCCCAGGAAGTTTTCCGTCCCGAACAGGCACCACCCCGCCTGACTCGTTTCCGTGAAAAGGTGCAGGCTTTACGTCGTTATGCAGTGGACCGGGTACTGGTGCTGCGCTTCAACAAAGCGTTTTCCCAACAGTCTCCCGATGAGTTTATTCAACGGTTGTTAGTGGATGGTTTGGGTGTGAAATATCTGGTGATTGGCGATGATTTTCGTTTTGGCAAAAATCGCACCGGTGATTTTGACATGTTGAAAGCCGCTGGCAGGCAGTATGGTTTCGAGGTGGTGAACATGCACACTTTTTTGCTGGATGGTGAGCGGGTGAGCAGTACCGGGGTGAGAGCAGCGTTGGGGGCGGGTGATCTTAATGCGGCAGGAAAGTTGCTGGGGCGGACGTATCGCATGAGCGGGCGGGTGGCTCATGGTGATAAAAAGGGCCGCACTATTGGTTTTCCTACGGCCAATATTCATTTGCATCGTATTGCGACACCGCTGCGCGGGGTATTTGCGGTGGAGTTGTTTGGTATTGAGGGTGAGCCGTTGCCGGGTGTTGCCAATCTCGGCACCCGGCCGACGGTGGGTGGCATGCGCACTTTGCTGGAGGTGCATTTATTCGATTTCGATGGTGATATTTATGGCCACCATGTGCATGTGGATTTTTTGCTGAAGTTGCGCGATGAACGACGCTTTGATTCTTTTGATCAGTTGACGGCACAGATTTTGCGGGATGCCGGGCAGGCACGGGCATTTTTTGCGGGGCCTGCTGGCTCAGGGTCTGTGCGAGATTGAGGCAATGAGCCTATTTCTGTTTGTTATCCGGGGCTTCCCAATTCTGGTCGTGATCGCCCGCAGGGAAGGGGTAGCGGTGTTTGCCGTAGCGGATGAGCAGTGCCGATGCGGCCAGAATCAGAATGGCTGTCGCTACGGCGATAACTTCCCAACTATCGATATTTTTGATGTCCAGTGCCAGGTAACGGGCGAGGGCGACAATGGCAATGTACAGGGGCATACGCACAGGCAGCTTGCCGGAGTCCAGATACACAGCCACCATGGCAACGACTTCGAGGTAGATAAACAGCATCAACAGGTCAGCCAGGGTAACCAGACGCTCATCCACCATGCGGAAGATTTCCTGGGCCCCAGCAATGAGGGTGGCGATGGTGATAATGGCCAGCCCGCCGTATTCGATGAGTTTGAGCAGGTGTCGGCTTGCTTTGTGTGTTTTGCCTGCCATGACGGGAAGGTTAGCACGGAAATGTGAACAAGCGATGACCATGCAGAATTTTTAACAGGCTCCGGAGCACACCGTCAAAATAGCCTTGACGGTGTACTAGCCGCCGACCATGGTGAGCGGGTAAAATGCCCCGTTTTGGTGGTTTCCCTGGTGGGACCCGCCCAGTTCAAACCTTAATTTCATTGAGAGATATTCTAACGTGAGCGAGTCGAGCGACTACAAGTCCACCCTGAACCTGCCCCAAACCGATTTTCCCATGCGCGGTAATCTGGCCAAACGCGAGCCGGATATGCTGAAAACATGGGAAACAACAGGCCTGTATCAAAAATTGCGTACGGAAGGTGAGGGCCGGGAGAAATTTATCCTGCACGATGGTCCGCCTTACGCCAATGGCGATATTCATATTGGCCATGCGGTGAACAAGGTATTAAAGGACATCATTGTTAAATCCAAAACCCTCAGTGGTTTTGATGCACCTTATGTGCCGGGTTGGGATTGCCATGGTCTGCCCATTGAACTCAATGTGGAAAAAAAGATTGGCAAGGCCGGAGCAAAGGTGGATGCCTCTACTTTTCGTGAGGCTTGTCGCACGTATGCGCAAAAACAGGTGGATGGTCAGCGTGAAGACTTCAAACGCCTGGGGATTTTTGGTGAGTGGGACAATCCGTATTTGACTATGGATTTCCAGTTTGAGGCGGACATCATTCGTACTCTTGGCAAAATCATCGACGCAGGGCACTTGTACAAAGGTTCCAAGCCGGTGCACTGGTGTACGGATTGCGGTTCGGCGCTGGCCGAAGCGGAAGTGGAACATGAAGACAAAACCTCATTGGCTATCGATGTGCGTTTTGCGTTGCTGGATGAATTGGCACTGTTTGCACGCGTGCATCATGTTGAAGATAGCGACGGTAAAAAACATACCGGCGAAGGCCCCATTTCTGTGGTTATCTGGACGACGACGCCGTGGACGTTGCCCGCCAACCAGGGGGTGGCGATAAACCCTGAGCTGGATTATGCCGTGGTACAAACGGAAGGTGAGCATGGGCCGGAGCGTTTGATTCTCGCCGAAGCTTTGCTGAAAGATGCCATGGGTCGTTGGGAACGAAACGATTATCGCGTTATTGCTTATTGTCGCGGTGCTGATCTCGAAGGCCTGAAACTGGGCCATCCTTTTTATGCACGCGAAGTGCCGATGATTCTGGGTGATCATGTCACTACCGAATCGGGTACTGGCTGTGTACACACCGCGCCCGGTCATGGTCAGGAGGATTTTGTGGTGGGTATGAAATATCACCTGCCAGTGGAAAATCCCGTGGGGGGTAACGGTGTATTCCTGCCCGACACGGAATTGTTTGCAGGGCAGCACGTCATGAAAGCCAATCCGCAAGTGGTCGAGGTATTGAAAGCCAAAGGTTCGCTGGTGCATGAAGAAGCACTGCGCCACAGCTACCCGCATTGCTGGCGACATAAAACGCCAATCATTTTTCGTGCCACACCGCAATGGTTTATCAGCATGACCAAAAATGGCTTGCGTGATGCGGCGATGAAAGAAATTGAAAAAACAAACTGGATGCCCGATTGGGGCAAGGCACGCATTGAAGGCATGGTCACCAATCGCCCGGACTGGTGTATCTCCCGCCAGCGTACCTGGGGTGTGCCAATCCCGCTGTTTGTACATCAGCAGAGCGGCAAATTACACCCCGATACCGCAACATTGATTGAACAGGTTGCATTGCGTGTTGAAGAGAAAGGTGTTGATGCCTGGTTCCAGTTAGATGCAAAAGAATTGCTGGGTGATGCAGCGAGTGAGTATGACAAAGTGAGTGATACACTGGATGTGTGGTTTGACTCCGGTGTCAGCCATGCTTGTGTGCTGGATCGTCGTGACGAATTGCAGCGTCCCGCAGACCTGTATCTGGAAGGATCGGATCAGCATCGCGGCTGGTTTCAGTCTTCGTTGCTCACTTCGGTAGCGACCACCGGCAAGGCACCATACCGTGCCGTGTTGACCCATGGTTTTACCATCGATACCAAAGGACTGAAAATGTCCAAGTCCATGGGTAACGCGATTGCGCCACAAAAGGTGGTGAATAATCTGGGTGCCGATATTCTGCGTTTGTGGATAGCAGGTGTGGATTATCGTAACGAGATGACCGTCTCGGATGAAAACTTCAAACGTACGGCTGATATTTATCGCCGCATCCGAAATACAGCACGTTTTCTGCTAGCTAATCTCAACGGTTTCGATCCGGCCCAGCATCTGTTGCGAGTGGACAAAATGCTGACGCTGGATCAATGGGCAGTGGCGCGCACGGCCGAATTGCAGTTAAAGATTCAATCGCATTTCGAGACGTACGAATTTCATCACATCTATCAGGATTTGCATAATTTCTGTAATGGCGAATTGGGCAGCTTTTATCTTGATATCATAAAAGATCGTCAGTACACCACGAAGGCTGACAGTCTGGCGCGGCGTTCCTGCCAGACCGCCATGTATCACATCATTGAGGCCATGGTGCGCTGGATGGCACCTATTCTCAGTTTCACTGCGGAGGAACTTTGGGCGTTTATTCCGGGTGAGCGCGGTGAGTCTGTTTTTCTAGAACAGTGGTATACGTTGCCTAAAAACTCTGGGGATGCAGAGGAGAATCTGGATTTTTGGTTTGATGTACAGGAGGTGCGTGAGGCGGTGGGCAAGGAACTGGAAACGCTGCGTGTTGCGGGTGACATTGGTTCGTCATTGGCAGCAGAAGTGGATTTATATTGCGGAGGCGACATTTATGATCGCTTGATAAGTCTGGACGATGAGCTGCGTTTCGTATTGATTACATCGTACGCGCGTGTTTATCGCGAACAGGAACGTGATACCAAAAAAACTGGTGATATTACGCATGTCACACTTGTAAACGGTGATGAGCTTTATATCGCAGTATCACCTTCGTCACATGCCAAATGCTCTCGCTGCTGGCACCATCGCGAGGATGTCGGTACGAATAATGCGCACCCCGAACTGTGTGGTCGTTGTGTTGATAACGTAGAGGGTTCCGGCGAACAACGCCGGTTTGCTTGAGTATTGAATATGTCGAGTTCAAACAGCATGTTGAAATGGTTATGGTTGTCGGCTTTAGTTGGCGGCGCTGGATTTGGCCACAAAGGCCGTTGCATCACACTATCTGGTGTTATATCAACCCGTGCCGGTATTCCCCGGCTTTAACTGGACACTGGCGCACAACTCCGGTGCAGCATTCAGTTTTCTGGCTTCGGAGTCGGGTTGGCAACGCTGGTTTTTCAGTGTGATTGCGTTAGTGGTGAGCATCGGTATTACCATCTGGATGAAACGCCTGCCTTCTACGCAGACCTGGTTGGCAGTAGCGTTAGCTCTGGTGCTGGGCGGGGCCATTGGTAACCTGTGGGATCGTGTGACGCTGGGTTATGTGGTGGATTTTATTGATGTGTATTACCAGCAATCACATTGGCCCGCATTTAACATTGCCGACTCGGCGATCAGTATCGGTGCAGTGTTGTTGATCATCGACAGTTTTCGTGGTGAGCGTGATGAAGTTGCCAAAAATGGCACCAAAGATGACACGAGAAAATAAACGGGGTGTGATGTGACGGATGGAGTTGCCATTTATCATGGTAGTAACGTGTTGATGCACTTCACTATTTCCCTGGAAGATGGCACCGTGGCCGAGACCACAGAAGGTGAAGATCCACTGTATTTTGTGATGGGCGATGAAACCCTGGTGGAAGGTTTGGAATTGGCCTTGTTTGGTTTAAAGGCGGGTGACAAACAAAGCCTGAAAATTGGTCCGGAAATGACTTATGGGTATCCCGACCCTGAAAATATTCAATCTATGGACTGTGCTGATTTTCCCGAAGATATGAAGCTGGAACGGGGGGTGATTGTGAGTTTTGCATTACCGGATGGTGAAGAATATCCGGGTATGATTACCGAAGTGGGCGACAAACAGGTGACGGTAGATTTTAATCATCCGTTGTCCGGGCACGAGGTTTTGTTTGAGGTGGAGATATTGGAAGTGAGTGGTGGGAAAGAGCCACCAGCAATGCAGTAACGCTTAACCTGAATAAATCGGTTGAACCTGCTGTGGACACCTGATGTACGGAAAATAAAGGATTTTTCAGGTTATGTTGGACGATGGCGTATCATCTATACGGTGAGTTCAACATGTTCTGAAAAATCCTTTATTTTCTGCACTTTAGTCGCCCTCGCTACGATTCAACTGATTTATTCAGATTTAAATCTTCATCGCTTTGCGTATATTTAAAAAGAGAAATTGAGATGCAAATTTTATTAGCCAATCCACGCGGTTTCTGTGCTGGCGTAAATCGCGCCATTGAAATTGTAGAGCGTGCGCTGGATTTGTTTGGTGCGCCAATTTATGTACGTCACGAAGTCGTGCACAATCGTTTTGTAGTGGATGGCTTGCGCGACAAAGGCGCGGTTTTTGTCGATGAGCTTGAAGATGTGCCGGACAATGGCACGGTGATTTTCAGCGCACACGGCGTTTCGCAGGCAGTGCGCAAGGAAGCAGCAAAACGTGAATTAAACGTTTTTGATGCCACCTGCCCACTGGTGACCAAAGTACACATGGAAGTTGTGCGTCACGAAAAGGCGGCGGAAGAAGTGGTATTAATCGGCCACGCGGGACATCCGGAAGTAGAAGGTACTCTGGGACAGTACACAGGACACGGCATGTATTTGGTGGAGTCGCCCGAAGACGTAGCGAAACTGGAAGTGAATAATGCAGGTGCATTGGCCTATGTGACCCAAACGACCTTGTCGATGGAGGATACCCGGCAGGTGATTGATGCCTTGCACGCGCGCTTCCCTGGTATTCGTGGCCCCAAAAAAGATGATATTTGTTACGCAACGCAAAACCGGCAGGACGCGGTAAAGGATTTGGCCGTGCGTTGCGAACTGGTATTGGTGGTGGGCTCTGCCAATAGTTCCAACTCCAACCGTTTGCGTGAGTTGGCAGAGCGCCTGGGAGCCAGTGCTTATTTGATTGATGATGCGGCGCAAGTACAGAAGGAGTGGCTGTCTGCACTGGATGAAGGAAGCAACATAGGTGTTACCGCAGGAGCTTCCGCGCCGGATGTGCTGGTGCGTGAAGTGATTGAACGTTTACAAATGCTTACCGGTGCTACGGTGCTGGAGTCTGATGGGCAAGTGGAAAATGTGGTGTTTTCCCTGCCCGGAGCGTTGACTACGGAAAAAAACAAGTTACAAAAATAAAACCTCGTCATTCTGCAGGTGGAATGACGAGGTTTCTACGCTTTTTTGGGTCTCTTTTTTCTATATGCTTTGCCCTTACATCCCGTCCTGCCAGAAAGTTCTTTGTATCTGATTAGTTTCGGGTGGTTTTTTACACTCGGTGCCCACGCAAAGGGTCAGTTCGACTTTGCCGGCGCTGTTTTTGCGGAACATGACGGTGGGTCCTGATGATATGCCGGGGCGTCTTATGGATTCGTAGCGATCGTCTGGCGTTGGAGTTGTTGGCGATTCATCGTCCACTTCGGTTTCGTTGCGTGTGGGAGTGGCGTCAAACAGGCTGACGCGATAGAGGCGGCTTGCGCCTGGAGGTGGCGCGCACCCAGAAGCTTCTGCTCGCTCCGGCGGCGTGTAGGTAGTGAAGAAAATTTCTCCGTTAATGGTCACGGCGGGAGCCAGCACTTTTTCACCGCTACCAGCGCCAAGAGTAATGTACCAACCAGTGGATGCAGCCAAAGCACTGATATCATTATCACTGGTGACCAGACTGTCTGTAGCGTCGAACAAGTTGCTACCATCACCATCGGTGATAAGAGTGAAGGTTCCATTTACAGGAATGGGTTCTGTCACATAGGGATCACGCAGCGAATAAAAGCGGTCATTTACACGTTCATCGTCTTCACCATCAGTGGTGAGCGGATTCAACGGGTGTGCTCGGTAACCGGAGCCGATGTTGATGGAAATATACGGGGCTGTACCGCGACGTTGGGTGAGAACCACATCTGGTGGATAATAGAAACGACGGTTGTCAGCCTCGATATTACCGCCGAGGCGAGCCAGTAATACGCCTTTACTATCATTGAGCGTGGTGTCGAGATCAATGCGAAAAATCTGCCCGCGCATGTCGCCTACGTACAAACGATCGGTGTAACCATCGTGGTTGCTGTCCATCAGGCGTATATCAGAGGGGATGCTGTGAGTCATGTCTGCCAGTGTCAGATTGGCGTCACTGTTGGTGGGTCCTGCCGACCAGAGGAGGGTACCTTTATCTGCATCGACGATGAAAATGGCGCGGCCGATAGTGTCCTCATCATTACTCAGCGGATTACCATCCTGTGCGGTGTCATAGCCACCGCCAAAAATCAGCACGTTTTTTGTTTCTTCACCATCTTTGATGGATGTCAGTGTGGGCCTGGACCAGGTTTGACCCAGTTCTTCAAAACCAGGTGTGCCACCGGCACCACCCCGGATAACCCATTTCAGGGTAGGTTCGGTACGGTCGGTAACGTCTAACGCGTAGTAGTTGTTACCACCACGGCGCATGCCGACGTAAACATAAACGTGATCGCCGTCAGCGGAATTAATGGTGACATCTGTATCTTCAGCATTTTCCTTGACCCAAACGCTGACATCGCCATCCAGGCCGTAAACTATGGAGCCGGTTTGGCTGGCCAGTTCTGGCAGTTTGGGTAGCAGTTCTTTGGGGATAAAGGCAAACAGTTCTTTGCCACCTTCTTCGGTACCTTCTTTGTCGGGTGAGGCGTCAAACGCATGCAGAAAGCCGTCATTGGTGGCGACAAACAGAGTCAGGTCGGCATTTTCTGCATCGTCACCGCCGTAGGTGACCAGTGCGGGCTGTGAATGTAGTGGTGCGCCAAGCCCGGCGCTGCGGATGGTGTCGAGCACGCGGGTGAATTCGTCGCTCAGTTTGTCGGCGTCGTCATCATAATCAGATTTGCTGAGTCCCAACATACCAGCGGTTAGCTCATCGTTATCGGTATTTAGCGCATTCTCGTCGTCACTGATTTTCGACTCACCGTCGGGGGTCAGGCCTGTTATGTCGTCGTAGCCACCTGTGTAGGTATACAGCTTACGATTGTTCGGAGCAGGCAAGCGGTCATTGGCACCGCCGATAATAATACTGGCACCATCGTCTTCATCGGACCAAAAACTGCGCGATGCTTCCAGAAATGCGCCGTTTGCGCCAACAACGGGGCGTGCAGGATCAGCAGCATCGACTAATTCGTAGTTGTCATTGAGCTTGTAGGGCTTGACGTTGCCATCCCATTTGGGTGTTGCGGTGGGCTTAAACAGAGTGTAATACAACCGGTTTATGTGTGAGATACCGTTAAAGTTGTTGGCGGCCAATGCTGGTG
>JAADIL010000109.1 GCA_013151355.1 Gammaproteobacteria bacterium | reverse complement strand
GGTTGATCAATCATCGACATGGGCAAAAAGGCCAGCGCGGCCTGGGTCTCTTCACTTTTGGTGCCGCCCACTGCGGCATCGGTTTTTCCGTTGGTTTTAATGAGCTTGATGTCACCTATTTCATGCAGGGAAATGGTTGCGGTTTTGCCATCACGCACGGTGACTTTTTCATCAGGCATCACAAAAGCGGTGCGTCGAAAATATCCGGCAGCAATTACGTTGGGATTAAAACTGACAAATAACAGCGGTGTAATCATCATTACAGAAACGATGGCTGCTGTTATTAATGGGGCCTGTGAACGTTGTGCGCGTGATTTTTGGTATAGCCATAACAAAAACAACCCAATGCCGATATCGATAAACGCACCGCTGGCAATAGTCATTTTTAATTGCAGCAGCGGCAGTAGCACCAGCCCGGCAAGAATGGCACCCAAAATGGCACCGATGGTGTTATAACCGTAAACTGCACCCACATACTTCTCGTTACGGGTTACGTTCATCAAATAGTAAGTGATGATGGGCAGCGTCATGCCCGCAATAAACGTGGTGGGAAACATCAGGAACAGGCTCAGGCCATATTTCAGCAACGAGAACATCCAGTAACCCTGTTCGGTTTTATCAAGAAATTCTTTTGAGTGCTCCATGGTACTGAACGCAAATTCGTAAAAATAAATACTGGTGAGTGCAAGGGCGCCCATCACCAACTGTGCAATTGCCAACAACATCACCACATGCCTGGTTTTTTGCAGCAGCTTTTTTGCCGCCAGGCCACCACAGGCTAGTCCCAGTACAAAAGCCGATACCATGATGTCGAATGAATGCGTAGAGGCACCCAGCAACAGGCTCAACAACCGAATCCAGCTGATTTCGTAAATGAAAGAAGCAAAACCGGTCAACAGGCTCAGGGCAAGAAACAATTTGACCGAAAGCAGGGCACCCTGATGATCATCATCCTGCAACAGCGGTGGTGCTTCCACTGCGCAAAAACGCTCGCCACTTTGCGCAAGTGCATTTTGTTGTTTGTTGCCGATAAGATAAAAACCAAGAGCAATCACAATATTACCCAGGGCTGCCAGATGCAACGAACCCTCGGTGCCCAGTTGCGGAATCAAAAGATACGATGCCAGCAGGATGCCCATGGCAGCGCCGATGGAATTGGTGAAATAAAGCAAAGGAAAGGCGCTCTGCCCACCATCGCGGCTAATGCGAATCATCGCGACACCCAGTAGCGGGAAAGTCGTGCCCAGCAAAATCGCCATGGGGGCAGTGATCAACACAGAAATACCAACCTTCAGCGACTCTGCCAGCGGAGCGGCCATGCCGCCGATATTGTCATAAAACAGGCCCGTGCTGAATTCATAAATGTCGTGGTAAAAAAAGCCGCCGATGCCAATCACCAGCTCTACCAGTGCATAAATCAGGAAGGGGTTTTTCAGCTGTTTGGTATAACGTGCAGCAAGCAGTGCGCCGATACCGATGCCGCCCATGAAGATACACAAGGTGAGAATCTGCCCATAGGAGGAATGACCCAGAAACAGTTTCAGGTAACGTGCCCAGATACCCTCATAAATCAGCGCCACAAAACCGGACAGGGAAAACAGGAAATAAATAGCCAGCAGGGCGGCCTTGTTATGCGGGTTCAGGTCACTGGCCGGGGTGGCCATGGCAGAGTTTGACGTTGACATGTTTTCAGGGAGGTCTCGTTTTTTTGTACAGGGTAGCTCTAGAGTGCCGTATATGTCAGCCTGAAATTCGAAATTTGTCGATTCACCAACAACCAGCACTTTATCGACGAGGCGTGAAACGCAGGCAATGACCCGATATTGACAAATTTCACAACGCAGAAGGGCAAGTTTTGGGCTCAAGACGCGCGTTTACGACTCATTAGAGGCGCCCTGTATCATACCTGAAGGTGTCGCAAGGATGTGTGGGTTCTGCGCATCGTCCTGTTTTGCTCGGCCCCACCTTGTTTTTGTGGTGCCTTTCTCTGTCCGTACTCCATATTATCATGCGTTGACCTTGCGTACTGACAACGGTAGTTTGTCTCGTTTCCGCAAGTTACTGGCGGAAATCGAGGCATGTTGTGAATACGCCATGGGTTAAAAACCGGATCAATCGGCCGTACGGCCGATTGCCCCTCGTCCCGCCTTATCCCTTCAAAACAATAAGGAGAAGAGGCAAAAGCAACAACGTCACCTGAAGGCACGGGGTTTTAAATTCCCTGTTAAAAACGTTAAAAATAAAAATACGGGGTTTCACCCGTTCAGAATCAAGGAGAGAACAAATGATCAAAACTACAACAACGGCAGCTTTTTTGGCTTCTATTATTGTCTCTATACCCATCAGCGCCATCGCTGGTGGTGGCCATGATGACAAACACTGGGGTTACGAAGGCCATAGTGGCCCTGAGCGCTGGGCCGACATCAGCAAGGAATTCAAGCTTTGCGATAGTGGCAAGGAACAGTCACCCATCAACATCAGCGGTGCAAAAACCTCAAACTTGCCCGCTATTCAGTTTGATTACAAACCCGGCAACCTGGAGATTCTCAACAATGGCCACACCATCCAGGTAAACCGTGCTGAGGGCAGCAGCATTACCATTGGCGGAGAGAAATACGAACTGTTGCAGTTCCACTTTCACACTCCCAGCGAAGACACTGTGGACGGTAAAGCCTTTCCCATGGAAATGCATCTGGTACACAAAAATGCCAAAGGTGAGCTGGCGGTAGTGGGTGTTTTTTCCAGGGTTGGCGACAAAAATGCGGTACTGGACAAGGCCTGGGAACACATGCCACATAAAGCGGGTGGCAAGAAACTGATCGCATCAGTGAACATCAACGCTGTAGACCTGCTGCCAGCCGACCGCAGTTACTACAGTTTCAAAGGCTCGCTGACTACGCCGCCCTGTAGCGAAGGCGTGAAGTGGATGGTGATGAAGAACCCCATTGAAGCCTCCGGCAGACAAATCAAACACTTCACTCAAGTCATCGGTAACAATGCCCGTCCCGTGCAACCTGTGCATGCTCGTACCGTGAGTATGATGTAGTTGCTGATATAAATGGGGCAGGCGGTAAAATCCTGCATCCCCGATGGCACATCAAGGGCCGCGTCTGTTGGGCGCGACCCTTGTTTTCAGGTACAGGAAAGGCCTACGCCAGATAGCGTGCCAGCAAACCCAGTTCGCCGGAATTTTGTTCATTACCCTGCGCATCCCAGGGAATCAGCACTCGATGACCACTGCCGGGGGCTACGTCCATTGCCTGGTTTTCAGGATTGCTCATCTGTGACAACACCATGTCACGATTGCCGTCGGGATGAATCAGTTGTAACGTATCGCCCACAGAAAATTTGTTTTTCACTTCAATTTCGGCCAATCCGCGTTTTTTGTCGATGCGAATAATCTCACCGACAAATTGTTGTTTACTGCTGCGCGAATGTCCGGTGAGATAATTTTGTGTTTCGTGGCTATTATGTCGCTCATAGAAACCGTCGGTGTAACCACGATTAGCCAGCCCTTCGAGCACACCCAATAACCGGGGGTCGAGTGCTTTCCCGTTAGTGGCATCATCAATGGCCTGTCGGTAAACCTGTGCGGTGCGCGCAGCATAATAGTGCGATTTGGTGCGGCCTTCGATTTTGAGGCAATCGATACCCATTTCTACCAGTTGCTGTACATGCTCCACGGCACGCAGGTCTTTGGAATTCATAATGTAGGTGCCATGTTCATCTTCTTCCATGGCCATGAGTTCGCCGGGGCGACCGGGCTCTTCGATTAACACGGGCTGGTCAGCAGCGGGATGCCGGGGAGCACCACCGCAGGCAGCATTGCTGGTGGGTGGGGCGACTTTTACCGGTGTGGCTATGTGTAGATTGCCCGCAGCATCTTCTGTGGCAGGGGAGACTTTGTAGTCCCAGCGACAGGAATTGGTGCAGGTGCCCTGATTGGGATCACGGTGATTAAAATAACCGGATAACAAACAGCGGCCGGAATAGGCGATGCACAGTGCGCCGTGTACAAACACTTCCAGCTCGATGTCCGGACACTGCTGGCGGATTTCGGCGATTTCATCCAGGGATAATTCGCGCGAGAGAATTACTCGCTCAATGCCCAATGATTGCCAGAATTGCACCGTGGCGTAATTAACTGTATTGGCCTGCACTGACAGGTGAACAGGCATCTCCGGCCAGCGTTCACGCACCATCATGATCAGACCGGGATCGGCCATGATCAGTGCGTCGGGACGCATGGCGATCACGGGTGCCATGTCCTTCATGTAGGTGGCGACCTTGGTATTGTGCGGCGAAATATTACTGGCCACGAAGAATTTTTTGCCCAGCGTGTGGGCTTCATCAATGCCGATTTTCAGATTAGCGAGGTCAAAATCATTATTGCGCGCACGCAGACTGTAACGTGGTTGACCGGCATACACGGCATCAGCGCCGTAGGCCAGGGCGTAGCGCATGTTTTTCAGGGTGCCCGCAGGGGAAAGCAGTTCAGGTTGTTTGTTCATCGGAGTACGCACGGCGGGAGTGGGGTGATACAGAATAACGGGTACGCATTGTACCACGCCGGGAGCTAAAGTAAGCGCCAACAGCCTCTTCGTGTATGATGGCCGCCCGAATTTGCTTTTTGTCCACAACGAACATTGCGCCCCGGGAGCCTGTCGGGCTTAGGGAATCGTAGCGGGGGAAAGTCATTTTGAGTCCATTTTTTTGATCGTTTGAGGCGAATACTGGACATATTCAACGAAAAGGATCAAAAAATGGGCCAAAATGGGTTTTCCGCAGTAGATTCATCCTGAGCCCGACAGGCTCCCGGAGTAACCGAAGGCGTACAGAATAGTTAAAGGAAGGAGAATACCCGCATGGTTAGAACACCGATTTGTGACTTTGATCAGCCCGCCATCGATTTTGCCCTGCCGGGTGTAGATGGCAAGACCTGGAGCCTGACTGACTGCGCAGGAGAAAAGGGCCTGTTGGTGATGTTTATCTGCAATCACTGCCCCTACGTGAAATCCATCCTTGAACGTATCGTGCGCGATGCCCGGGAATTAAAAACGCTGGGTGTGAATACGGTGGCGATTATGTCCAATGACCCCACAGAGTACGAAGAAGACTCTTTTGAAAACATGCAGGCTGTGGCCCGCGAATTTGATTTTTCCTTTCCTTATCTCATTGATGAAACACAGGAAATTGCTAAAAATTATGGTGCCGTCTGTACCCCGGACTTTTTTGGTTACAACGCCGACTTGCAATTGCAGTATCGGGGACGACTGGATGAAAGTCGCAAGGAAGCTGTCGAGGGTGCCCGTCGTGATCTGTTTGAAGCCATGAAGCAGGTAGCGGAAACCAGCAAGGGGCCTGCGGAACAGGTGCCCAGTATGGGCTGCTCCATTAAATGGAAAGAGGCTGCTGAATAATACCAGGAGCCAGTGCGGCGATTTTTTGACGCTACGCCAGATCAGCCCTTGCTCTGATGGCAACGATCGAGGACAATTACAGGTTCCCCCAGCGTTAAGCCCGACTGGGTCGGGGGTAATTGGGGGGAGGTCTGGCGACCTGGGTAAAGTATAGTTATTTTGGTGCGCCAACTTGGGGGAGGAAGAATTAATAACGACACCACATTCTGTCGTTAACTCTGGGTGGGTTAGCCGCCTCCCGGGTTTGCTTCGTGCGCCTTTCCTGCCTGTTGTCAATAACAACGGGGCACCTGCACCCATTGGTGCATCACGACGAATTTTTTATGCCCTTGTAACGTTTATGGCTGGTTACACTTAACATTTGTTTGTTGCCAATTACACAAGGGTTTTCGCAGCGAATTTTTCATTTTGTTGCGGCAACGAAAATTATTTACATTTTTTGAACTTGTTTTTAGGAGAATCACATGTCAAACCGCAAAAATCTTGCCAATGCCGTCCGTGCGCTCAGCATGGATGCGGT